>MWEJ01000003.1 GCA_002071025.1 Verrucomicrobia bacterium ADurb.Bin070
CACGACCACGACCTGCGAGAGATCCAACGTCCCCGTCGCGGTCAGGCAGTCGCTCGCCGCGCCGCTGACCGTCACTCGGTAAACCGTTCCCTCGGCCAGCGTCACACCTTCCACAGTAAAACTACATGGCTCACGGTACCCTTTTTGGTCAAATACCGTCAACCCAAATAAGGCGGACGCCATCGGCAGACGTATAGGCGCCGGATGACATCAGGCAGGCCGGCACTTAATGTTGTTCACTTCTTGGTAGTAAAAATAGTGAAAAATATTTTTCGGAGGTATTGACATGCCGACATGAAAAAGTTCATACTGATGACATCAATTGCGGAACGGCTGATTTTTTCAACGTCCTAGGACTCTGGGTTTCGGTTCGTCGTGATGGAGGAGTTGCCTGAAACAGGGCAACAGGTGATTTTTTGAAGTGTGGAGGCTAGAAGCCTAGGTTCGTTATGACGCCAGCCCGTTGTTTTGAGGTTCAGCGTTCTCGCGTCTTTCTGACTCTTCCGGCATTCCACCGCAGACACTTTGGGACTGTCGCAGGTTTACGTTTGTGAACCGCGCAGGATAGGCGGGTTGCCTACGGAATCGTTTTTGGCCATGGGAAGCGGTTCCGCCAGACACAGAACAAACATGGCGTGAGTGAAGTACAGAAGGACAGAGACATGGACATCTATGTTGGCAATCTTGCCTATTCGACGAATGATGAGTCCCTGCGGAGCGCGTTTGCTGCGTACGGCGAGGTTGCTTCTGCGCGTGTCGTTTCCGACCGCATGACGGGCCGTTCCAAGGGTTTCGGCTTCGTCGAGATGCCTGACCGCACCCAAGCCCAGGCGGCGATCGACGGCCTGAACGGCCAGGATCTGGATGGTCGCACGCTGCGCGTGAACGAGTCGCAGCCGAAGCCGCGCGAAGAGCGTCGCGGTGGCGGCGGTGGCGGCGGCGGCGGCTTCGGTGGCGGCGCCGGCGGCGGCTTCCGCGGCGGTCGTGGCGGCGGTGGCGGTCGTGGCGGTGATCGTCGCGAATCCCGCGAGACCCGCTGGTAACCCCGGCTTACGTGCTATGATTTGACAGAGCGGCCGGTCCTGTTCAGGGCCGGTCGCTTTGTTTTCACTTCTCTTTCTCCACCCGTACGTCGTCAACCCAGACCCGGCCCCGGTTGCCGTTGAGCCCGACTTCCACCGCCACGTCGCCGAACCGCGGCGGCAGCGTGACCGATACGCTGTACTCACGCCAAGCGCTGCTCCCCTCCGGCAGGCTCACCGTCTGATAGATCACCCGCCCCTCAGTCTGAACGCACCAGCGCAGGCAGGCGGTTTTCCAGTCGACATCGCCTTTCTGGACGTCCTCGCCGCGCATGCGGGCAGCGAGCCGCCAGGTCTCGCCCGGCAAAAATGCCCGCGTCGGCAGTGCCTGGTGAATCAGCCGATAAGAAGCCCCGTCGCCATCGATTCGCACGCACGGATTATTCCCCTCGCGGACCCTTGCACTTCCTTCCGGCAGGTGCCACCCCACCTGCGCCACGGACCGCTCCGACGGCCAGCCGAGCCCCGACTGCACCAGCCGCAGAGTCCTGCCGGCAGCCCCGTCTTCATCGAAACGGCCATCCCGCACCACCTCGACCGGGACAGCCACTGCCGCCACATCCAGTTCCTCGCCCTGCGCGGCAACCACGCGATCCTCGCACGACACGCTCATCGAAACCCCATGCCAAGTTCCAGGCCCCGCTGTGCCGGCCGCGCCGTCCAGCCAAGCCAGATGTAAATCTTCGCCGTGCAGGAACACGTTTCCCGGCCGCGTGCCGGTCCACCTCAGATCCGCCAGCCGAACCGTCACGCCGCCCGCGCAAGCGATGCGGATATCAGAGGGCAGCCGCAGCGGATCGGTCGCCTTCGCCGTTTCGCAGGTGCGCGCCTTGCCGCTGTTTGAATCACGCGACAAGATGACGCCTGACGCATCGCTGAAAACCGCGCGTGCCGCCCCGATATAAGTCGTGCGCTGCGAAAGGAACGCGCGGCCCGCAGCAGGCACCGTGGTGCTTTGGAATGCCGTGAAGCGGCGGAACGCGGGGCCGTCGCCCAAGGTGAACACGCTGCAGAACCTCACCGGGTGCCCCAACTTGTCGAACCGGCCGAAGCCCCGCATCTCGCCCGTGACACTCAGGCGCACGCCGTCGGCTTCCGCCGGCTCGATGCGCACGCTGGCCTCCACGTCGTTCTCTTGCGCGATGTGCTCGCCGTCGCGCGCGAACCCCTTGTCGGTATACAGACCGTCCGTCCGCACGACCGCCTGCCACCCCTCGCCGTCACGCCGCCAGAGCCCGGCCAGCGTGCCGGTGCGGCTGAGCCGCGCGCGGTAGTACCCGTTTTCAAACTGCCAGCCGCCGCCGACCGCGGTCAAGCGCGGATCGCCGCTGCCGGTATTTGCCGCTTGCCGCTCGCGGGCTGCGCAAATCTTGAAACGCACGTCGTCCACGCCCGATGTCACGCCATGATCGTCGCTGCGCCACGACACGGCCACGTTCAAACCGTGGCGGTCACCCATGCGGTCCAGCAGCCGTACGGAGGCAGGCAATCGCGCGGAATCGAAGGTGATCGAGAGGCCGCGTCCGTCGGGCAGACGCACACCCACGCGGGCATGCGCGGCGTCCAATCCAAAAGGGTGCCGCCTCGAATCCCACAGCACGGCACCGCCCTGCGGCAGACGGTAGATCGGACCGGCAACCCCCTGCATCGCCATTCCCGGATGGCGCACGCGGAACGGGCTCTCAAAACGGCCCTCCGCCGTATCGGCATACCAGGCGCACGCCTCGTCGAGCGCGATCACCAGTGACGACTCAGCCGGCGCGCCGTCCGGCCACGCGGCGCGGATTTCCACGCCCCCGTCCGTTTCGCGCTGCTGCAAGGCCAGCGTGCGTCCCTGCCAGACGTACTCGGCATCCACACCGTCCGCCCCGGCCGTCAACCGGGCCGGGACCGCCGAAGCGTCGCCCCAGCCTGCCGGCAGCGCGACGTCCATGCGTAGCGGCGTCTCACGCCACCATCCGGTGCGCCAGGCGCGCGCCCACCCGGTCTTGGCATCGGCCACCAGCGGACCGACCCGAAGCGTCGCGCCGCCCGTGCGCGCAGCCGCGGCAGCCTTCGGCAACGCTTCTTCCGGCACCGGCGCGCAGGCCGGCAACGGCGCGCTCGCCAGCCGCAGAACCGTGTACCCGAATGCCGGCAGCGACACCTCGCAGGCGCCGCCGCGCACGGCCACCCGCCCGCCGCTCATCAGATCCCGCGCCCATGTCGCGCCACGCACCGCCGCAGGCAGGCTCGCCGGCGGCACCGACACCGTGCCTGTCACGGCCGTTCCGTTCAGATTCACCAGCACGATCGACGCGCGCCCGGCTGTGTCTGGCCGCGTGTCCCACGCATATTCCTCGTGCCACGCCGCGTCCGCGCGCGCAGGCCGCGCTCCGCTCCGCAGGCACGCAAACACGCCAGACGGCGCGGATACGCTCAGATAATCGGCGGCCCCCGCGTTCAGCTCCGGCACATGCCGCCGCACGTGAAAGATACGGCGATATGCCTCGTAGTGGCCATCTTCCATCTCGTGATAGACCATCGGAATGCCGTGGATCCAACTGATCAGCGCCACCAGTGCGCGCTGCGCGTCCGCTCCGTACCACAGGCCGGAGCGCAGGCTGTCGTGGCTTTCGACATGACGCATGCGTACTAAATCCGGCACCTCGGCGCACTGCTGCTCATGCAGCCAGCGGCGCAGGCGCGGCACAAACACGTCGGCCGGCACACGCCTGAAATCATGCAGCACATGGTAACAGAGGTCAAAATCGTAGGTGGAATCGCTGACTGCGCCGTGCACGCTCGCACCGACCTCCGCCAGATTCGCGCCGTCCGGCTTGACCCTACGCACCTCCTCGCGCAAGGCGCGCTGCATGGCGAAGCCACCCTGCGCCTGCGCATGGCTGGCCCGCGCGTACGGAATCTCCGGATTCCAGTTCGGAATCTTGCTGCCGCCGCACGCGTCGATACGAAAACCGTCCAGCCCGTACTCACGCATGTAGAACGAAACCACGCCGCGCATGTAATCGATCCATGTCGGCCAGTTGAAGTCAAAGCACCAGTAGTGGAGCGTCGAACCGTCTTCGTTTTGCGCCAGCCACTCGGGATGCGCTTTGGCGCGCGGAAACTCATTGCCGCCGCCGTGCGGCACGCAATCCTGCCAGACGCGCATCCCGAGCGAACGGGCGCGCGCCGTGAACGCCTTGAAATCGTCGGGCGTGCCGATTCCCTCCTGAAGCTTGTAGTAATCGCGCGGCCAATAGATCGACTTGTCCTCGAGCGGCATCAGCCAGATCGCGTTGCAGCCCAAGCTGTCGATATGCGGCAGCAGGGCGGTAGCTGACGGAAAACCGCCGAGATCACGGCAGTTCGAACCAATCGTTCCGCCCGGATGAAACGAGTAGAGAATTACGCGCTTGAGCCAGTCCGGACGCCCCTCCGGCGGCACCTGGCCGACGGCCGCGAACCACTCGGGCAGGCGCCGCAACGCCGTCTCCGCATCGTTCGGCTGCACCCAGAGCCAAGTGTCGCCGACCCGCTGCGTCACGCCGCCGCGCATGTGCCCCTGCATAGAGAAGGATTGCGTGACGCGAATCTCGCCGCGCCCCTCCTGCACGCCCGTGCTGCCGCGGTCCGCATAGGGCTGAAGCTCGTCCAACGCCCACACCACGGACCAGCCGCGCCCGTTCTCACCGATCACGACACAGGGGCTGCGCCAACTGCCGGTGCGGCGCTCAGCGGCCAGTTCGCTGGCCGCGACGCTGCGCGGCGGATACTGCGCGGGCAGCAGATAGCGGCCGGTCGCCGCAAGCGGCAGCACGCCGCTCTGCACCCAGAAGCCCTTGATCTTCGTGGCGGACGCGCCATGCCACGTCACATCGAACCAGCGTCGAACGGTGCGCCGCTCAGGATCGAGACGGAGGCAGGCATCGACCGTCCACGCGCCCGCCCTCGTCCGGCATCGGATCGTATCGGGCGACACGCGCTCCACGCCCTGCCGCTCAATCGTCTGGCCGCCTCCCGAGATCCACGCCTCGTCGTGGCGGATGTCATAGGCCTGCGCCGTCGTCGGCGCCGCCACAACCGGCTGACCCTCGCACAGCACTTCGGCCAACCAGCCGTTCCGCGCATCGATCCGCACCGCGAACCGCTCGGTCCCGAAAAGAGTTCCCCGCGCGTCGTCGCGCAGCGGCACCTCCGCCCGCGCGGCGAACGCCATCCCGCTCAGTGCCATCACCATCCCGACCGTACGCCTCAGCATAGCATCTCCTTGTAAATGCCCGATTCCCCACAACGGCAACTTTCGGACAGTGTAACGGATCCGGCCGCGCGCTTCACGCTTAACCTGCGCCAGCTTAACCTGCCGTCGGGCAGAAATCGAAATCGGCTGGACCATCCGCAACCGGAGCGTGTACGCTGTCGTCAGTACCACACCAGCGCGAAGGAAAAAGATGATGCAAAGTCAAGACCGGAGCCGGATTTCGGCACGAAGCATGGTCGCACTCGCGGCGGTTCTGTTCATGCATCCGTCACGGTCGTACGCCGCACAGGCCCCCGGCTTTCCTCAGCGCGACGTGACGCCGGCGGAGCTTCGGCTCGCCTTCAAAACCCCGCCACCGGGTTACGGGCAGGTGCCGTTCTGGTGGTGGACAGGCGAACCGCTGAACAGGGAGCGCCTGCTCTGGCAGCTCGACGAGCTACACAAGGCCGGCGTGTCGGGCACCCAGATCAACTACGCCCACACGCGGTCGGACGGCTGGCGTACCGAGACGGTCGAACCGCCGATCTTTTCGGATGCGTGGTGGGACATCTTTGCCTTCATGGCCGGTGAATCAGCCAAGCGCGGCATGGGTATCGGAATGAGCGGCTATACCCTGGACTGGCCCGGGCGCGACAACCTCTTCCGGCAGCTCGGCATCACAACCGATGAGTTGCACGCGCACGGCCTGGCCCTGAAAACACGCGACATCCACGTTGCGGATGACGCGCGGCCGGTTGCGCCTTTGCCGCATGAGGCGGCCGCGATTTCCGTCGCGGCTCTGCCGTTGCGCGACGGTCGTCCACACCCGACCGACAAACGTTCACTCACTCCGCAGGCCGAGTCCTGGCCTCTGCCGAAAGGCGCCTGGCGTCTGCTCGCGGTCGTCGCCGAACCCCGGCCCGCCACCCTGGACCCGCTCAACCCGGCGTCGGGCCGCCGTGTGATCGAGCGGTTCCTCAACCCCTTTTTGGCGCGCACGCCGCCTGAGGCCCGCAGCGCGCTGAACTATTTTTTTCAGGACGAACTGCGCCTCGCCGGCGATAAGCACCTGTGGAGCGATGCGTTTGCAGCCGAGTTCCAGCAGCGCAAGGGATATGACGTGCGTCCCGTTCTCGCGGCGCTCTTCACGGATCTCGGACCTGAAACCGCCAAGGTTCGGCTGGATGTGAACGACGTCACGGTGTCGCTCACGGAGGCGTATTATTTCAAACCCATCTTCGAGTGGCACAACAGCCGCGGCATGATCTACGCGTGCGACCCGGCCTCGCGCGGCCGCGACCCGCTGGAGTTCGGCGATTACATGCGCACCATGCGCTGGTACACCGCGCCCGGTTTCGACACGCCGGGCTCCAGCGCCGACCTGATCAAGAACAAGGTCGGCTCATCGATCGCCCATCTCTATGACCGGCCCCGCGTGTGGGTCGAAGGCTACCACAGCCTCGGCTGGCAGGCGTCACCGACCGTGCTTTTCGACTCGAGCAACCGCAACTTCCTGTACGGCACCACGCTGCTCAACCTGCACGGCCTTTACTACTCCACCTTCGGCGGCTGGTGGGAATGGGCACCGCCCTGCTACCACTTCCGCATGCCCTATTGGCGCCACATGCCCGTGTTCTTCAAATACTTTGAACGCCTCAGCTATCTGCTCAGCCAGGGCAACCACGTCGCGGATGTCGCGATCATCCAACCGCACGAGCCGATGGTGGCCGATCCGGCCCGCGGCAAAGCGGCGCAGGAATGTGCGTATGCCCTGGCCGCCGATCTGACCGCGCACCAGACCGATTTCGATTTTATCGACGCTGAATCGCTCGCGCGCGCTGAGGTCGTCCCCGCGGGCGAGGCGCGCGCACACATTCGGCCTGACGATCACGCGCGCCTCTGCGTGTCCGGCGAGGCCTACCGCGCGCTGGTCTTACCCGACATGTTCGCGATCCGCCACGCATCGCTTGAGAAGGCGCTGGCTTTTCAGCAGGCCGGCGGACGCGTGATCGCCCTCGGAGGGCTTCCCGAAGCGACCGACCGCGCCGGCAGCGGCGATCCGCAAACGACCGCTCTCGTCAGCCGGCTGTTCGCCCCGGACGCCGGCTCGCTTCACTGGACACTGTCCGCGAAGCCCGACACCCGGCCCGCGCGCACCTACGCCGGGCACTTCACCGGACGCTGGGTCTGGACACACAAGCCCGCGCCGCAGGCGGTCTTCAAGCATGTCTGGAACGGAGCGGCGGGCGATTATCAGGCGGCGATGCTCTGCGACAACGCCGGCACGCTCTCTCTCAACGGACGTACGCTCGCCACCTGGGCCAGCTACCGTGAGCCTTGGACCGGCACCCTGTCGCTCGCCCCCGGCGATGTGCTCGCTGTCGCCGTCAGCGACGGCCCCGGCGAGACCGGCAGCAAGACCGCAGGGCTCTTTTTCGCGCTGGCTCGGAACGGCACGACCTGTTTTACCACCGAACAGTTCCGCGTGCGTCCCGGTCGCGTATCGGCTGAGTGGCTTGCCAGTCCGGCTTTGGACGGGCTCGAAAACCCAGACCCCTCCAATGTCCACGAGGTGCATCAGGGCGAGCCACCCGCGCCGCAACTCGTCGCCGCACAGGCCATCCGCGCCCTGATCGGCACGCCTGATTTCAGCGGGCCCGCTGGCGTGAAAGCCTTGCACCGCCGCATCGGCGGTACCGACGTTTATTTCATCATGGACTTGCGCGAATCCGCCGTCTGCACGTTCCGCGCGCGCGGCACCCCGGAGCGGTGGGATGCGTGGACCGGTGAACAGACCCCCGTCGCCGGTGCCGTCGCCCGCGCAGACGGCACGACATCCGTGCCGCTGAATGCGGACGGCTCGCCGCTGCTGCTGGCCTTCACCGACTCGCCTCCTCCTGCGGCAGCCACGCCCGCGCCGCAAGTCACGCGCGCGCTCGCGCTGGACGGCGACTGGGACTTCACGCTTATCCCCACCTGTGACAACCGCTGGGGCGATTTTCGCCTGCCAGCCTTCAACGGGCTGATCGGCGCCGAGGCGCGCCATCTTACCTGGAATGTTCCGGGCATGCCGCCGCGCATGACCTACTCGCACGGTCCGCAATTCCGCGCGTTCGGGCCGTTCTCGCCCGGCGCAGAGACTGACGCGCTGGTGAAGGCTTTGGCGGCCGACGCCACGCTCTCACCCGGCACAACCGTCACCGTGAACGGCCGCGCCTACGCCTGGCAGCCGTTCTGCTTTTCGTGGCGCGAGGGCGTTGAGAACCACCCCGCCTATCAGAACTGGCATCACGGGCTCAACCGCAAAGTCGGCGATGAGTTTTTTGTGCTCGGCGCGTATGACCGAGGTCTTTACGACGTCAAAATGCCGGCCGGCGCCGCGCCGGAGACGCGCCTGTACCACACCACCGTTTTCGCAGCCGAGCCCTGCCGTGCGGAGATCATGACCAGCGGCGTCGCGCCGGCCGCGGTCTGGCTCGCCGGCGTGCGTCACGCCCCCGGCGACACGGTGGCGCTGCGTGCCGGCCGCACGCCGCTGCTGGTGCGCTACGATGCGTTCGGGCGCGCGGCGCTCGTCCTGCGTCGTACGGGCATCGACACCGACCGTCCTATCCACCCGCTGGCCATGCGCTGGTTCGATGATCCGGCCATCCTGCCGTTCGACTGTTTCGACGGAAGCTTGGCGCAGGCGACGTATTCTTTTGAAGCGCCGCCCGCACTGCTCGCCGCCGACGTGACGCTGCGCGGCGAACTGCTCGCCGCAACCCTCGCCGGACAAGCCGCCGCCGTCACGATGGTTCGCGCGCACAACGGTACGCGCGTGTACCGCGTGACACCCGGCGGGCAGACGATGCCGCCCCAACCTCCCTTCTCCGGACCCGCCACCGTCCGCCTGACGGTTCAGCACGCGCCCGGCCACACCGGCGGCGCGGCCTTCCCCGAACCGGTGCGGCTGACATGCGGCACCGGAAAAATGGCGGCAGGCGACTGGGCACGCGTCGACGCCCTGAGCTGCTATTCCGGCGGTGCCATCTACGCACGGCAGATGACGCTCACGCCGGACGAGGCGAACGGCGTGGTCGCGCTCGACCTCGGCGGCGTTGGCACCACCTGCGAGGTTGCGGTCAACGGCGAATCCGTGCGCGTGTTGGTCTGTCCGCCGTGGCGGGTGGATCTCACCGGCCGTGTGAAGGTCGGCGAGAACCGGTTAGCAGTCACGGTCTACAACACGCTTAACAACCACTACCAAACCATCCCGACCCGCTATCGCAAGCCGCCCGCACAGGAACCGTCCGGCCTGCTCGGTCCCGTCAGGCTGCTGCTCCCCTAGGAAAACAGTTGCGCCGCAAAGAGCGCCGGTCTAAGCTATCTCCATGAAAGATCTTAGCGCCTCATATCTCACGCCGCGCCTGGGCACTATGGAACAGCTCGCGTCGATCCGCCGTTTGGTTTCGGACGACGGCAAAGGACGCGGCATGCGCGTCCTGGAGATCAACAACGGTAGCGGGTTGGTTTTCACCGTCTATCCCGACCGCGGGCTGGACATCGGCGCGGCGACGTTCTGCGGCGTGCCGCTGGCCTGGATGTCGCGCAACGGCGAGGTCGCGCCGGCTTTTTATGACCGTACCGGCCTCGAATGGCTCCGCACCTGGCCCGGCGGCCTGCTCACCGGATGCGGCCTCAGCAACGTGGGTGGCCCGAACGCCTCCGGCGGTGAAGAGCACGGCCTGCACGGACGTCTCAGCCATCTGCCGGCAGAAGCGGTCAACACCGATGCGTCATGGGCGGCAGACGGACGTTACACGCTCAGCATCAGCGGCCGCGTGCGCCACAGCAAAGTCTTTTTCGAAAATCTGGTGGTGACGCGCCGCATCACCGCGACGCTCGGAGACAACGCGATCACGGTGTGCGACACCCTCGAAAACCGGGGCTACGGTGCCGTTCCGCTGATGTTGCTTTATCATCTGAATCTGGGCTGGCCGCTGGTCGATGACGGCGCGCGACTCGAGATGCCCCGCCACACGGTCACCCCGCAAAACGACCACGCCGCAGCCGGCCTTGCCGAATGGTCCGCAATCACCGCCCCGGTCCCCGGCTTCGCCGAGCAAGTCTACTACCACACGCTGCCCAAAAACCGTCAGGGACTCGCGACGGCGCGGTTAGTGAACGAGAAACTGGGTCTGGCGTTTTGCGTGTCGTACCGCGTCGCGGAACTCCCCTATCTGATCCAATGGAAGATGATGGGACAAGGCGAATACGTGGTGGGGCTTGAACCGGCCAACTGTTTCCCGGAAGGCCAGGCGCAGAATGCGAAGCGCGGATCGCTCCGCATGATCGCCCCCGGTGAGCAGGTAGAAACCTACCTGCGGTTGTCGGTCGAGACGCGCGGCTAGCACACGGTGTAATTCGTCCATGTTCCTTCCCTGCACAACTGCGGAACTTCAGCACCTGGGCTGGGATGCGCCAGACATTATCTTGGTTACGGGTGATGCCTACATCGACTCCCCCTTCTGCGGGATCGCTGTCATCGGTCGAGCGCTCGCGGCTGACGGTTTCCGTGTCGCCGTCATCGCTCAACCCGACACCGCAAGCCTTGACGACATCCGCCGACTCGGCCAGCCGCGTCTTTTCTGGGGCGTTTCAGGAGGTTGTGTCGACTCGATGGTCGCCAACTATACGGCCACAGGCAAGAAGCGGCAACGGGACGACTTCACGCCCGGCGGCGTCAACGACGCGCGGCCCGACCGGGCGGTCATTGCATATTGCAACCTGATCCGGCGCGCCTTCAGGCCCTGCCGCCCCCTTGTCATCGGCGGTATCGAGGCCAGCCTGCGGCGCATCGCACATTACGATTACTGGTCCGATTCCGTGCGCCGGCCCATACTTTTTGACGCCAAGGCGGATATCCTGGTGTACGGCATGGGCGAGCGCACCGTGACAGCGCTGGCGCGTGCGCTGCGCGACGAACGCGAGTGGCGCGGCCTGCGCGGCATTTGCTACGCGCAGCCTGCAACCGACGACATGTTGCCGCCCGATGCGCTGAGCCTGCCGGACTACACCGCAGTGGCCTCGGCCACACCGGATGGCCGCGCGGCGTTCCTCGACATGCACCGCCTCTTTGCCGCCAACCAGGAGCCGCACACGGCGCATCCCCTGCTACAACGGATCGACACGCGTTGCCTGGTGCACACGCCGCCGGACAAGCCGCTCTCTTCTGCCGAACTGGACGCCGTCCACGCGTGGCCCTTCATGCTAGACGCGCATCCCATCCATGCGCCCAAAGGCAAGGTCCGCGCACTGGAGACCATCCGATTCTCGCTGGCCACGCACCGCGGCTGCTATGGCGAGTGCAACTTTTGCTCGATCGCGGTCCATCAGGGCCGACAGGTCGTCAGTCGTTCAGAGCGTTCGATCCTGGAAGAAGCGCGCCGGCTGACGCACCACCCCGCCTTCACCGGCATCATTCAAGACGTGGGCGGTCCTACCGCCAACATGTACGGATTCGAATGCGCGCGCAAGATGAACCAAGTTGCCTGCGCATCAAAAAGATGCCTTTTCCCGGTGTGCTGCCCCGCGCTCAAGCCCGACCACAGCGCGCAAGTCGCCTTGCTCAAACGCCTGAGTCACCTGCCTGGCGTGCGCAAGGTGTTCGTGGCCTCCGGCATCCGCCCCGACCTGATCGCGGCCGACACGCGCCACGGCGCGGCGTACATTGACGAACTGGTCGCGCACCATGTCTCCGGCCAGCTCAAGCTCGCGCCCGAGCACGCCGATCCAGGCGTGCTGCGCGCGATGGGCAAGCCCGGCCACGAGGCATTGCTGGATTTCGTCAAGCACTTCCACGCGGCGAACGCACGCCACCGCCTCAAGCAGTTTCTGACCTACTATTTCATCGCGGCGCACCCCGGCTGCTGCGAGACGGAAATGCGTGCGCTCAAACACTTCGTCACCCAGCACCTGCGTCTCTCGCCCGAACAGGTCCAGATTTTCACGCCGACCCCTTCCACCTGGTCAACCGCGATGTACTACACCGGAATCGACCCCTTCACCGGTCGACCGATCAACGTCACGCGCGGACTGCGCGCCAAGCAGGCGCAGAAAGAAATCCTCGTCTCGCCCTTACGGGGCGCATCCACGGTTCACTGACCCCTGAGGTTTTTGGTCTCGGGTTTCGGGTTACGACAACACCCCCTTCTTCCTTCCACCTCTCGACCGATGTGGTCGTGCAGCCGGCAGGGCGGTCCCGGCGCGACCGCCCCTTTCGCCTTGAACTGAATCCCCGTAAACCGTATGCTGATTCCATCGGTTTCTGCAGGTTTTTTTTATGGACTTTTTTCTCTACGGTTTTCACATTGCCGCATTGATTTTCTGGGTTCGTCTTTGGTCGGCGCCTGCGCGCGAGTTTTATTTCAACCCGTTCCTCTCCGGCACGATGCGACTGACCGACAGCGTTCTCGCGTTCCTGCGACCGGTCTTGTTCATGCCGGAGCGGGCGGCTGCGCTGGCGGTCCTGATCTTTGTCTTGCTGTTCAAAACGGTTGTCACCTGGCGCTTCGGCGGCGACTGGCTGATCCGGGTCGGCCAGGGATTCGCGTTCGCGCCGCTGCCCGCCGCGAATCGCGCCGTTTCTCTGGTTCTGTTCAGCACCTTGCAGACTACAGTGTTCATCCTGCGGCTGTGGACGGTCTACCTGCTCGTTCGACTGATCACCCCACCCTTCCGGTCCACCCGCGCCAGCGAGGCGCTGGCTTTTTTTGTCCGCCCCTTTTCATACGTGCCGAGCATGCTTCAGCCCCTCGCCTTGCTGGCACTGCACGGTGCGCTGGCCTTCACCCTGACGCACATCTGCGTGCTCACGCAATCGCCGATGCCGGACACGGGCCAGCCGCTAAACCCGTTCATTACGGGCCCGTTCTATGCGCAGATCCTCAAGACCTGCTGGCTGGCGGTGCTCTCCTTCTGTGACGGCCTGATGTTTCTGACACGCGGCCTTTTCGTTCTGATCATCGCCAATTTCGGTGCTTCGCTGTTGCAGGCACGCGGTGCCGCCATCATCTGCAGCGAGGGCGTGGATCTCTTGCTCGGACGTTTCGCGCGGCGCGGCGGCACCGGCATGGGCTTCGACTTTACGCCGCTGATTTTCTTCTTTGTGGCCGATCTGCTGTACACCTCGATCGGCCGGGTTCTGCTTCAACTCATGCACACACCCTTTCTCAATTAAGGCCCCATGCCCTGGCTGACTCCGACATCCGATGGCTGCACCGTGACAGTCAAAGCCACCCCGCGCGCAAACCGCTCCGAAATCACCGGGGCCGACCCCGACTGGCTGCGCGTGCGGCTGAAGGCGCCGCCGGTCGATGGCAAGGCCAACACTGAGCTGGCCACCCTGTTTGCATCCATTTTTTCTGTCCCGAAACGTGCGGTTGAACTTTTGTCGGGCGACACCGCGCGCCTCAAACGCATCAAACTTCACGGCGTCCCGGCAGAGACCGCCGCCGCCGTAGTCGCCCGTTTGACCCATGACGCCTGATCGCACACGCCTCCTCTGCCGCGTCCTGCCGGCCCTGCTCGGCATGCTGCTTGCGGGCAGCGTGTTCGGCGCCGCGACGGTCTTTGACATGCCGGGCTTGCACGCACGGCACATGCGCCTGCTTGCGCTGATGGACACGTCCCATCACGCGGGCGATTACATCACCATGGAGGTGGCCTGCCGCGAAGGGATCAAGGCCGGCACCGCCGATGAACTCTGGCACTACAATCTGGCCTGCGCATTGGCGCTCCAAGGCCAGTGCGAGGAAGCCCTGGCCGCACTCGACCAGGCGATCTCGCTCGGTTTTATCGATTTCGAACACGTCGCGCAGGACCCAGACTTCGCCGCCCTGCGCGGCACCGAGGCGTTTGACGCGCGCATCACTCGCATGCGCGAACGGAGTGACAGCACCGACGGGGCGTCACGACTGCCCGCCGCTCTGGCGCCCGATGCAGACGGCACCGTCATGCAGAGCGCGTCCAACACGCTCTGGCGTTTCGATGCCGCCCTGTTTCACACGCGGATCCTGCTGCCGTCAAATCCGCCGCCGACCGATTACCAAGGCCCCGAAGCCGCACGGATCAACGCCTGGTTGCGCGAGGGGACGGCGGCCGGCGCGGCGGGGCTGCTTTACGTGAACCGCGATAATGACACGCAGGTCTTCGACCTCGCGCGTTTCCCCGGCATGGCGCGCCTCGGTTATGCGCCCGACGTGACCGACCGGAAACTTTCGATCGGCCAGCCGAACACGCTCTTCTCACAACCCGGACACGACGCGCTGGTGCCGGTCATCGGACACTCCGCCATGGGTTATCTGAACTCCGCCTACTGGCGCAGTCAGCCACGCGCGGTCTGCTGCGACCGCGAACAAGCCGTGCGGCAGCCGATCCTGCTGCTCGGCAACCAGCTCTTTTTTTACCCCGCGTTCAGCGATTACACCATGCAGGGCGGCGACCTTTTCCCGGCCAACATGCCCTGCTTCATCGCTGTCGCGGGACAAAGCGGTGCCGAGCGGCCGTTCGTTGAGGCGGCGGCCGCCGCCCTCGCCGCGATGCGGACGGAGACGCGCGCCGAGTTGGCGCGGCACGGCCTGCTCATGCCGGCGCTCTCCATGCTCTTCCGAGCCTCGCTGAAAACCCTGCGCGACCGGCGCGACTATCTGACCGGGCTGGCGCATCCGGCCGTCTTTGACGGCAGCCGCCTGGATACGGCGCGACTGGTTGAGGCGGCCCATGCGCTGACGACCAACGACCTGCCGCCGCTGGTGCTGATCGACGTGCGCCGTGAAACGCCGATGCGCGCCGGCCTTGATTTTTTCGACATGGCCGACTCCGAACAGCTCTTCGACACGCCGGTGGCGGTCGCGCGCGTTTTCCGAGGCATCGCCCGTACGCGCACCTACGAGATCCACGCGCAGTGCGCACGGGCCGACGCGCGGCTCCACTGGGTCGTCTTGCACGGCGATCCGGCCAAAGTGACATTCACGCCCTCGCTGACCAACGCCGCGCTGATGACCGTCACGGTGGCCCATCACGCGCCTTTCGACACGCCGCTCGACAGCGACACGCGCATCCGCACCTGCCGCGTCGACATCGGCGTGATCGCGGAGACGGCCACGACATTCTCCATGCCGGCGATTCTCAGCATCTGTTTCCTGGCAAACGAGTATCGGCTCTACACCGATGACGGGCGCCCGCAAGTCATCGACTACACGCGGCCGCAAGCGGGCTACACCGATCCCCTGCTGAGCGTCACGCGCCGCTGGAAAGACGTTTTCGACTACGATGCGCAGGGCGGCTTCATCGGCTGGCGGCGCTTTCGCGGTTTCGACACGGAACACTTCACTGCCCACGGCCACCGCGCCGTTGAATTCGATGCGTCCGGGCGCGTGACGCGCGCGCATCTCATTCGATATCTGCCGCGCAAAACGCGGAACGAAGAGGGCAGCGAGAGCCTGCCCGAGTTGGCGCAGGTCGATGACACGGTGTCGGTCGCCTACCGGTATGCGTCGGAAGACGACCGCGTGGGCGAACCGGACCTCACGACACTGACGCGGAAGACTCCGCCGCCTGAGCCGGCTGTTTATCCTTAAACGCGCGCGGCACGACCAGAACCGGACAGGTCGCCTTGCGCACCACCTTGCCGGTCACGTTCCCGAGCAACCACTGTGTGATCGCGCCGCGTCCCTGGCGCCCCACCACAATCAGGTCTGTGCCGTCCTGCGCAGCAAAATCAAGGATCATCCGCGCCGCATCGCCGATGCGCATCTCCACGTCAAACGTCACGCCGGCCGGCACACGCGGGCGGTAATCCGCATCGATGGCCCGGTCGATATCCGCGCGCGCCTTCGCATCCATGTCGCCGACTTCGTAGATGTACCCCTTCCAGAACTGCGCGTCCGGCTCGGGAATCACGTGCAGCAACGTCAACGTACAACCGACATTACGGATCGCGGCGTCAATCGCGAAGTCAAAGGCGAATTTCGCATTGTCGGAGAAATCCGTGCAGAAGAGGATCCTTCGGTAATGACCGACACGCAAACCCGACTCATTCATGACGTCCTCCTGTCTTTTCTCGTCACTCCAACGCCGCCGGCAACCACGTTGCAAGCTGCGGAAACACCATCAGCAGCGCACAGGCGACCGCCAGCGCCAGCAAAAAGGGCATGGCGCCGCGAAATACCGTCTGCAGCGGCAGGCTGCGCTCGATGCCGCTCACGACATAGACATTAACCCCGACCGGCGGCGTGATGACGCCCATTTGCGTGACCAGCACAATGATCACGCCGAACCAGATCGGGTCATAGCCCAACTCGATCACGACCGGATGGAAGATCGGGATCGTGAGCAGGATCAGCGCCAGCGAATCGATAAAGCAGCCCGCGACCAGGTAGAAAAGCAGGATCAAGATGATGATGACGGTCGAAGGCACCGGCAGATGGGTCAGCCAGCCGGCAAACTGCATGGGCATCCCGGTCACCGCCAGAAAGTGGCCGAACGCCGTTGCCCCGGCCACGATCACCATCACCATGCATGAGGTTCGGATGGTTTCCTGCGCGGCCTGCCAAAGCTTGCTGACGGACACATTACCGCCGGCAGCGGCAATCGCCACACTGCCGGCAGCACCCATGGCCGCCGCCTCGGTCGCCGTGAACCAGCCGGCGAACATGCCGCCCATCACAAAAACGAAGAGGATCAGGGTCTCGATCACGCCGCCCAACTTGCGGAAGCGTTCGCGCCACGACACGCGCGAGGTCGGCGGTGCCAGCCGGGGATTCAGCCAACACTGCAGGCTGATGACACCGCAGAAAAGCACCGCCACGAGGATACCGGGTATCACGCCGGACATAAAGAGTTTGCCGATCGACTGCTCAGTCAAGATGCCGTACACGATGAAAACCACGCTGGGCGGGATCAGCATGCCCAGACCGCCGCCGGCCGCGACTGTACCGCTGGCCAGTGCATCATCATATTTAAAGCGCCGCATCTCCGGCAGCGCCACCGCCGCCATCGTCGCCGCCGTCGCCGGCCCCGAGCCGCAGATCGCGCCGAAGGCCGCGCACGCTCCGACGGTCGCCATCGCCAGACCGCCGCGCAAGCCGGAGAGCCAACTGTTCGCGGCGGCAAACAGGCGACGGCTGATCCCGCTATGAAATGCGATCTGTCCCATGAAAACAAAGAGCGGGATGACTGTCAGATTATAGTTTGCAAAGACATCGTACAGGTCGGCGGAAAGCATCGCCAGCGCCGCCCGGCCGGAGATCACCAACGCATAACCCGCCACGCCCACCAGCGCCATCGCGACCGCCACCGGCAGGCTGCACACCAGCAACACCACCAACGCGAGAACCCCAAAAATGCCGATTACGGTTGGAGTCATGAGCGCACCAGCTCCCGTCCCGGATAAACCAGGTGAAACACGACCACCAATGCCGTGACCGCGAATGAAACCGCCATCAGCCACGGCACCCAGAAGATCGGCATCTCAATCGTGTCGGTCACCTGGCCGCTCTTGAGGAAACGCACGCCGTAACCGACACTTTCAACCGCCGCCAGCAGAAAACCGCCAATCATCAGCAGCCGCATCAGGGAGTCCACCGCAATGCGCCAGCGCCGGTTCAGGCGCTGGAAGAAGTATTCGATCGCGACGTGTCCTTTCATGGCTGTTGTCACCGGCAGCGCGCACGCGATGGTGATCGCACCGGCGACGCGCACCACGTCATACGCGCCCTTGATCGGCACCCCGCACACGCGCAGCGCCACGTCCAGACACGTCACCAGCATCATCGCCAGCAGCCCGACCACCGAAACCGCCGTCATGACGCGTCCGACCCACACCACCGTCCGCCAGAAAGGGCCCAGCGGCATTCTCACCGGCTTCTGCATGATTTACTTCCCACTCACCGCGCGCGCTTCGGCCACCTGTTTCTTGAGGGCTGCCAGAAACTCCGCGCCGGGCAATCCCTTCTCGTCCGCGCCCGCAGCATAAGCGTTTAGCAACGGTGCCACACGCGCACGCCAGGCTGCCTGTTCCTCTGCGCTCAGCTCGACGATCGAGCGTTTCAGCTCTTTGACGAACGCGAGTCCTTCGGCGTCCGCCTCGTTCCAAGCCTGGCCGTGCTTCACGACCCACTCAGCCGAAACCTCCTCGATGACACGCTGCGCCTCGGGCGGCAAGGCGGCCCACTTCTCTTTGTTCATCACCACAAAAAAAGCGGTCGTATATCCGATGCAGCGCGAATCCGTCAGGCTCTGAATCACCTCACCCTGCTTCCAGCCCTTTAGCGTCTCCACCGGACAAAAGGTCGCCTCGACGACGCCTTTCTGCAGTGCTTCGTAGGTCTCGCCCTGCGGCATGCTGACCGGCGACCCGCCGAGGCTCTCCGCGATTTTCGCGCAAAAACCGGTCGCGCGGATCTTCATGCCCTTGAGGTCTGCCAGTCCGGACACCGGTTTTTTCGTGGCCAGCACACCGGGCCCGTGCGCGTGGACATAGAGCAGCTTGGAATCCTGCACCTCGGACGGATTGAACTGCATGGTCAGCGCATGTGCGATCCGCGTGGCACTAATCCCGTCCGGATACCCCACCGGCAGATCCAGGCCCTCCAGCAGCGGGAAACGGCCGCGCGTGTAGGCGAAGGCGCTCATGCCGAGGTCCGACACGCCGCCCACCACGCCCTGGTAGCATTGGTCGGCCTTAGTCAAAACACCGCCCGAAAACACCGTGATCTGCACCTGCCCGCCCGAACGCGCCTTGATCGCCTCGGCCCATTCGCTGGCCAAACGGGCCTGCACATGGGTCGGCGGGAAAAAGACGCTATAGGTCAGTTTCACCGGCTTCGCGGCACCGGCCTCGGTCTTGCCCTGACGGCCGCAGCCGCAGAACGCCAGAACACCGGCAAGAATAACCACACACACGGAACAGTTTGTTTTCATGCGACCTAGTGTATCCCGCTGCGCCGCCGCACACAACACGATTTTCAAGCGCGCAGACAACGGCACGCAAATCGCAAATCGACGTTGCAGCGCCTCTGCGCCTCCGATACACTGAGGCATCATGAATCCGAATTCGCGCGACAAGACCGCTCTCCTGTTCCAGCGCTATCCGTGCCTCGCCCCGCTCGCCGGCGTGCTCACCGCAGCCACGGAGGCCGTTGTCCGTTGCCATGTGCGCGACGGCTTGGTGCTGCTGTGCGGGAACGGCGGCAGCGCCGCAGACGCCGCACACATCTCCGGCGAGTGGCTGAAGGGGTTTCTGAGCCAGCGTCCGCCGCTGCCCGGGCAGGCCGCCGCGCTCGCGCGCGAGCTGGGCGACGCGCCGCTCGCCGCCAGATTGCAACGCGGCCTGCGCGCCGTGAATCTCTGCGAAGCCTCCTCGATCATCACCGCCACCGCGAACGATCTCGGCCCCGAGCTGATCTTCGCGCAGCAGGTCTTCGCGCTGGGCCGCCCCGGCGACATCCTGATCGGCCTCAGCACCAGCGGCAACGCAGAGAATGTCACGCGCGCCATGCAGACGGCGCGCGCGACGGGGCTGACCACGATCGGCTTCACCGGCGCACGGCCCGGCCGCATGGACCCCTTCTGTGACCTGCTTTTCAAGGTGCCGGAAACCGAGACCTACCGCGTGCAGGAACTCCACCTGCCGCTCTACCACGCGCTCTGCGCACTGGTTGAAGCGGCCTGCTTCGGCACGTGATCAGAAGAGCCCCAAGAATTTTTTCGGCGTAAGACGCGCGGTCCAACCGCCGCCGGACGAGAGCTGAACGGTCAGCGACGTGCCGCCCTTGACCGTGCGCACCTCATGTGTGTAGTCCGTGGCGTCGCGGTCCGCATTGATGCCGTCCGCAAAGATCTCCGCGCGGTAGGCACCCTTCAGGAAGCCCAGATCGAGTGTCAGTTCGCGCGGCTCCCAGTTGCCGATCACGGCGAGATACCAGACATCGCCCTTGCGGCGGGCCACCGCCACATACTCGTCGACCGAGCCCAGCACTCCGACCGTCTCGTCCCACACGGTGGGCACCTTGACCATGAAGTCCGTGCAGGCCTGATTGCGGATGTACTGCGTGGGCGTGTCGCACAGCATCTGCAGCGGCGCCTCGAAAAGGGTCATCAGCGCCATCTGGTGCACGCGCGTGCCCTGCGAGGTCGGCTGTGCATAGTTCGCTTTGAAGCCCTTGCGCGTCTGATTCAACATCGATCCCGGCGTGTAATCCAGCGGGCCGGCCACCATGCGCGTGAAAGCGATCATGCAGTCGTGGGCCGGGAAGTCGCTGCCATTCTCCCACTTGAGCTGCTCGAGCCCGTGCACGCCTTCGAAGTTCACGATGTTCGGGCAGGTGCGCTGCAGGCCGGTCGGCTTGTACATGCCATGATAGTCCACGATCAGCTTGTACGACGCCGCGATATTCGCCGTCTCCTCCAAAAACTTCACGACAAACTGGTCATCGCGGTCCATGAAATCGATCTTGAACCCTTTCGCGCCCATGTCGGCATACCGCTTGAACACCTCGTGCTGACGGCCGACCAGTTGCGGCCAGGAACACCAGAGAATGATACCGACGCCGCGCGCATCGGCATAGCGGATGAGTTCGGGCACATCGACGTCCGGATGGATCTCCATGATCTTGAGGCTGACCGACCATCCCTCGTCGAAGATGACATACTCGATGCCGTTCTTTTTTGCGAAGTCGATGTAGTACTTGTAGGTCGCCGTGTTACACCCCGCGCGGAAGGGCACGCCCGAGACGTTCCAGTCGTTCCACCAGTCCCACGCGACTTTGCCCGGCTTGACCCAGCCGAATGCGTCGGCCTGCGCGCACGGCGTCGCCAGCGCATAGACGAGGTCCGACTCGATCAGCTTCACCGGCTGGTCGGCCATGATGAAGACCCGCCACGGAAACGTGCGCGTGCCCGCTGTTTCGGCCAGCCACGGCTCGCGCTCCTTGACCAGGCGCTGGCGCTGGTTGTCCTCCACCGTGCGGCTCACCGGAACCCGCGCCATCCAAGGCGAGAGGCGGGCGGCGTCCTTGCCGTCGCGGTAGAGATTCCAGCCGGGATAGTCCAGCAGGTCCGACTCGGTGACGCACACGCAGGCCCCGTCGGGGTACTGCAGCAGCAACGGCAGATAGACCAGACGTTGCTTGTCCGCCGCAACCTCGGAGACCTTCATCTTCTCGTAGATCGATTCCCAACTGTTCTGAAGCTTGTCCTGCTTGGCATCCTCCCGGTTGCCCCAGTTGTAACCGACGTAGGCGGTCAGGTCGGGCGACGGAAAGGTGAGCGCGGCCTGCTCGTCGGTCACTTTGATCGTGCCGCCCAGCGCGGTCGCGAAGCGATAGGCAACCCCGTCATCGTGCGCGCGCAGAATCACCTGATAGCCGCCCTCGAAGCGCACGGCCACCTCATGCCCCTTGGCGTGGATCGCGGCCTTTTTGTACACCGGCGTCAGGATGGTTTCCGCGACCGCGCGTTCGCGTTTGCCGGCGACCACCGGCTTCGCGCCGAGCACGCCCCGGTTCTCGACGGTCATGCTGAGGGGCGTCGGCGCAATGCGCACCTGGCCGTTGCGCAGCACGGCATAGCGCAGGCTCTCTTCCACCAGCAGCCGGATCTCATTTTTGCCGTCCGGCGACCTGACCGCGATCGTCTCCGCGAACAGCCCGCCCGCACAACCCAACGCCAGCACACCCAACACTGCAATTTTCACAATTCCTCCTGATTCAGAGGTCACCTGCAGCCCATCGCGCAGAATTTGTCGTAGCGCTGCGCAACGAGGCTCTTCAGCGGCACCGCGCACAGGGCTTCCAGGCACGCGAGCACGGCCTTCTTGACCGCCGCCGCCGTGGCCGCGGGATCGGCATGGGCGCCGCCGGCCGGCTCCGGCACGATGGCGTCGATGATGCCCAACCCCTTCAGCGATTCGGCCGTGATCTTCAGCGCATCGGCGGCCTGCGGCGCCTTGCTGCCGTCGCGCCACAGGATCGAGGCGCAGCCTTCGGGGGAAATCACTGAATAAACCGCGTTCTGCAGCATCAGGATACGGTCTCCCACCGCGATGCCCAATGCGCCGCCGCTGCCGCCCTCGCCCGTGACCACCACGACGATCGGGGTCTTCAGCGTGGCCATGAATTCCAGATTGTGGGCGATGGCCTCGGCCTGGCCGCGGGCCTCGGCCTCACTGCCCGGATAGGCGCCCGGCGTGTCGACAAAGCTGACCACCGGTAAGCCGTACTTCTCGGCAAGACGCATCAGCCGCATCGCCTTGCGGTAGCCTTCCGGACTCGCCATGCCAAAGTTGGCCTCGATGTTCTCGTCCACGCCGCGCCCCTTGCGGTGTCCGATCAGCACCACCCTGCGGCCGCCGATCGTGGCAAAGCCACCGATCAGCCCGCGATCATCGCCGAACAGGCGATCGCCGTGAAGCTCAACAAAATCATCGCACAGCAGACGGATGTAATCCGTGATGTTCGGACGCTCCGCGTGGCGCGCGATCTGCACGATATCCCACGCCGCCAATTTCTTCTCAGTTTTCTTAGCCATAAACACTCACCGTATGAACGTGACTGGATACTCTGGGTCGCCGCCGGGCCGCCTCAATATCCGGCGTACCGGAGGACATTCGCGAGAAACGCCTTCAGCTCCTTGCGCGGCACGATGTGATCGACAAAGCCGTGCGCGAGCGTGTATTCAGCGGTTTGGAAGTCATCCGGCAGCTTCTGCTTGATCGTTTGCTCGATGACGCGCCGTCCGGCAAAACCGATCAACGCCTTGGGCTCGGCGATGTTGAGGTCGCCCACCATCGCATAGCTGGCCGAAACACCGCCGGTCGTCGGATCGGTCAGGATTGACAGGTACGGCAGGCCGGCTTCCTTGACGCGCGCGATCGCCGCGCAGGTCTTGGCCATCTGCATCAGCGAGACGATGCCTTCGTGCATGCGCGCGCCGCCCGAGGCTGAGACAATGATCAGCGGACGCTTCAGCGCGATAGCCTTTTCAGCGGCCAGACGGATGCGCTCACCAGTTCCGCTGCCGAGGCTACCGCCCAGAAACTTGAAATCCATCACGCCGAGTACCACCGCGATCTTCTCAACGGTGGCGGTGCCGGTGAGGATCGACTCTCCCTCGCCCGTCTTAGCGACCGTGGCTTTGGCCTTGTCGGCGTACGCGCCGCTCGAATCCGAGAAGGACAGCGGGTCGTTGAAACTGACCTCAGCGTTCAACTCTTTGAAACTGCCCGCATCGGTCAACAGCGCCACACGCTCGCGGCAGTTCAGGCGTTCGTGATGGTTACAGCGGGGGCAGACCTTGTCGGCCGCGCGCCACGCCTCTTTGGCAACGTACGCCTTGCAGGACGGACACACCGCCCAAATCGCATCAGTCGGAACGCGGGCCGGAGCTTCGGCCGGCTTTTCAAACCATGACATAATGGAAACTCTCCTTATGGTTTCAGTGCGAGGGTGACAATATCAGAAAAAGTGTCACTCAGGCAAGTCTGGACGCGCATGTCCGAACGCGCTCCGCTGCTTTCCTCGTTACCGCTTGTGTATGCGCCAATGATCGCCTACACTGTGCGGCACGGGCGCGGGCAGCGACAACAGACAACAAGGTCCGGCTAACAGGAGAACGCTCATGACGGCCACCGTGGCACCCTGCAAAATTCCGATCGGCGTTTCGGCCTGCCTGTTGGGCGACAAAGTACGCTTCGACGGCCAGCACAAACACGATACCTTTTTAACCGGCACGCTCGGCCCCTATTTCGATTACGTGCCGATTTGCCCGGAGGTCGGCTGCGGCCTCCCGGTGCCGCGCGAGGCGATGCACTTGGTGGGCTCGCCCGACGCGCCGCGGCTGGTCGGCGTCAGGAGCGGCACCGACTTCACCGCGCAGATGCTGGCCTTCTGCGAGCGAACCGTCGAAGCGCTGAAAGACAAAAATCTTCACGGCTTCATCTTCAAGGCGCGCTCGCCCTCGTCCGGCCTCTTCCGCGTCAAGCTCTATACCGAGGACGGCAACGCCACCAACCAGTACACCTCGGGACTCTTCGCGCGCGCCTTCACCCGTGCCTTTCCCGCGCTGCCGTGCGAGGAGGAGGGACGTCTCAACGATCCCGGACTGCGCGAAAACTTCATTGAACGGGTTTTTGCCCTGAAACGTTGGCGTGAAGCGGTCATGGCCGCACCCTCGGTCCGCGGCCTTCAGGCGTTTCATGCGCACGCCAAGTATCTGCTGATGGCGCATTCACCTGACGGTCTGTCGCAGCTCGGCCGCCTGGCGGCCGGTGCTGCGACGGACAGCCTGTCGGACACGTTGTCGGCGTATGAAGCGCTCTTTCTCGCAGCGATGGCCGAGCCGGCGACGCCGGGCCGGCACGTGAACGTGCTCCAACACATGCAAGGCTATTTCAGCGAGAACCTCACCCCGCGGGAACGGCAGGAGTTGGCCGGTGTGATCGACGAGTACGCCCGCGAGCAGGTGCCGCTGATCGTGCCGGTCACGCTTTTCCGCCACTACATCTTCAAATACCAGACCGACTACCTGATGCAGCAGCACTACCTTTACCCGCATCCGTCAGAGCTCAAGCTGCGCAATCACGCATAGTTGTGCATGCCGGCAAAGAGGCGCGACAGGTTGATCCAGGTCAGCGTCAGCACGATGAAGAGCAGGCCGATCCATAGCAACGCCGCCAAGGTGCGCGGCGCGCGCACGCCGTGTGCCAGGCGTTCATGGAAGTAGCCGGCATAGACCAGCCACGTCGCGAGCGACCACATCTCTTTGGGATCAAACTGCCAGTAGTGTCCCCAGCAGATCTTCCCCCAAAGCGAGCCGAGAAAAAGTCCCAGAGTCAGCAGCACAAAGCCGACCACCGCGGTCTGGCGCGAGGCCGTCTCCGCCTGACGCATCCGGTCGTCGGCGACATCCCGCCGGAACAGCGGCAGCGCCATCAGCGCGGCGCGCGCCAGCAAAACATACCCGGCCACATAGCTGCCGACGTGCGGGATGAAGAGTGCGCTTTGCAGCGCAGGCGGCAGGCGCCGCACCTCCTCGCCGAAAACAAAGCCGGCCGGCACGAGAATCAGCATGCCCAGCAGCGCATCCTGCACCGTCGTATCCAATCCGTTGCGCCAGCGGCTCCATACGGAAAGCGGCCAGAGAGCCGCCGCCATACACAGGAAGAACTCAAAGAGGTTCTGCATCGGCGGATGGCCGGTATGGAGCCCGCGCCAGGCGACCGACGCGACGGCCGCCACAAAGCCTGTCCCCCAGAAGGCGTTGCCGATGGCACGCCAACCGCCGCGACGCGCGATGACGGTCGCCGCAAAGAGTGTCAGCGTCAGATAGATCAACCCGCCCTGCACAGTCATTTTCACCATCATGCCGGCACCTCCCTCGCAGACGTCCCCTGGATGCGAAAGATGCGCCAGGCAAAGAACAGAATGCCGGCGAACAGCAGCGTGAACCCGGCATACACCAGCCTCAGCCCCGGATCACGAATGACTTGCAGCACCGTGTAGACGATCGGCCGTCCCAGCCGGTCGGTGCTGTGGCCCCAGCTCATCTGATAGATGTGGTAACCGCGCACATAAACCGGCTCGTTCACGCGCACGTTGGCCACATAAGGCGGCCGTCCCGGCTCCGTGATCGTGACGCGGCTTCGGTATTCCCGTACCGGCGCGTCACGTCCGGCATCGCGGTCATCGCTGTTGCGCGCGTAGCGCTCAACAAAAAAACGCTCCAAGCGCACCGAGAAGGGAAGCCGCCCCACAGAGCGGTCGAGCATCGGCCCCTCCCACAGCCGATCCGACTCCTCGCCGTCGACCATCACCATCGATCCGATGCAGGGGTGGTCGGGCGACGCATGCCTCACGGCGTGGCGGCCCATCAGCCACCCCGCCAGCACACAGGCGCACCCCACATGCAACAGCGCCGAATCGAACCGGCGCCGCAGCACGGCACGCGCGCCAACGACACCGAAGAGCAGCGCCAGCAGCGCGACGCCGGCCTGCATGACCGGCCGTGCCATCCAAGCACCCGCGCGTTCCGCGCCGGGGAAAGCCAGCGCCACAGCGCCGAGCGAGAGCGCCCAGCACAACCAGGCCGCCGGAGCCGGACCGGTCCATCTGTTCAGGAGTTTTCTCACGCCCGTTTCACCGCATCGACTTCAAGCTCCACCAGCAAGTCGTCGCGGCAGACATCCGCCTCAACCGTGATGAGCGGCAAGCCCTCTAGGCGGTGCGCGCGCAACCATGCCCGCCACTCCGTCATGTAGGCGGCCTTCTTCAGATACATGACCGCACGCGTCGCGTCGCGCCAGCCCATGCCGCGCGACACCAGGATCGCCTCGACCACATCCATCGTCAACTGGATCTGGCGCGGCACGTCGTCCACGTAGGCCGTCGCGCCGCCCGGCTCGATGCTGGCCGTGCCGGACACCATCAGCGTGCGGCACTCCGGCGTGCCGATCTCTACCGCCCGGCTGAACGAACTGCCGTACTCCAGCGCCGCGCACTGCAAGGGTGACGGAACGGCCTCCACCGTCACGGCGCCGGGCACCCGCGGCTTGACCGCGATGGCGCAGGCGGTGATCGCCGAGCCGCACAGGTTGGCGCTGCCGATGCCGGTGCTCGCGGGCACGAGTCCGTCGTAGACCGCACGCGACCGGAAGAAGGCGTCGCGCGCGCGGTTGAACGGATCGTACCAGTCGAGGATGCGGTCCATGTAGAGCCATGTGCGCGCCACGTTCGCGAAGGTCATGCCGGCATCTGAAAGCGCATCTTCGATCCCCTCGAAGACCGCCGTTGTCTGCGCCTCACGCGACGCGGTCAGGTCAGGCGGCAGCACACCGGTGAGCAGACAATACTCGGAAAATTCGTCGTGGTAGGCCACCCCGACCGTGCACCCGTGACGCCGGATCAGCCGCGGCTCCACGCCGCCCACCACATACCTCTGGTAGACCGGCGGCAATTCGCCGCTGCCGCCGCACAGCCAGAGCTGCGGGACGGACGTTCCTTTTGCGCCGACCTCGGCCTGCTGCAACTGCACGCGGCTGCCCCAGCCGGTCTGAGACACCGCGCGCCCTCGGACGGCCTGCGGCACGCCCTGCTCCGCCGACCACACGCCCATCTCCTGGTGACGCGTCACACCGCCATGAAAAATTCCCCGCATACGTTTTCCTTTATGCTTAGAGTCCCCCGCACACCGCCCCTTAACCTTAAAGCGACAGCACGAATTCCGCCAGCGCGTCGATCTCCCCGTCGTCCAGCTTCTGTGTCGCACCGTGCGCATCCTGCGGATTGCACGCTTTCAGAAGCTCCTGTATCGTCAGAGCCCGCCCGTCATACAGATACGGTGCCGTGCGCCACACCTCGACCAGCGTCGGCGTGTCGAATTCGCGTCCCTCTTCATTGCCGACCCCCAGTCCGAGGTTAAACTTCTTAAGATTGGTGAAAAGCCGTTCGCCGTGCGGCCCCAGCTTGTCACCGGGATGGCACTCCGCGCAGCCGGCCCGCTTGAACAGCCGCTCGCCCTGCTTCGCCTTGGCAGACAGCGCACCATTGACGCGGTAGGGACTCACCTCCGGCGTGAGCGACATCGCATAGGCATCTAGGCAGAGCGCGTCTTCCTCCGGACGCACAACAAACTGGATGTGCGTAAGTCCCTTGCGGTTGCAGGCCTGAAGATCCGGGCGGATACCGGTCACCATCGTCGGCGGCGTCAGATGGGTGTAGATCATGTTTTTGGTCTGCTTGGGGTTGCCGATGCCGTCGTTCATCAGATCCCAATTGAGCGCGTCCACGCGACCGTCGGGGTGACAGCTCGCGCAGCTTTGCCAGTGCTGGAAACACATCGCGCCGTCGTTCCACAGCATCTCGCCGCGCCGCACGCGATCCTTGCCGAGATCGACCGGCGCGCCCAGCGCGACCGCCGCCGGCTTCGCGGCCGCGTCGCCCAGCGGCAAGGCCGCCAGCGCATCCGCGAAATACACCGTCGTGTAGACGGTGCCTCCGGCCACCGCCACGCCGCGGGGCCCGTCGCCATCGAGTTTCACGCGACGACGCACCGTGACCAGAAAAGAGAGGTCGTTCGGCACATCCGCCGCAGACTTCGTTACCTCGGTGACCTTTTCATTGCGCGCCGCCTTCTCCAGCCGCGCATGGAATTCAGCGCGGTCGATCACGCTCAGCTCGCGTGTGCCGGCGTGCGCCACCACCACGTGCTTGCCGTCCGGAGAGACCGCCACCCCCCAAGGATTGGCCGCACCGAGATCCACATCATCCAGGAGTGCCGTGTTGACATACGCGCCCGTCTCGCCGTTAAAAACGCTGAGCCCCGCCGTGTTCATCCAGCCGCGTTCAAGCTGGGTCGTCGGAAGCTGATAGCGGCCGAAGGTGTGGGTGACATAGATGTGTTTTCCGTCCGGTGACGCGCCGACGCCGCGTACACCGGTCGAGCCGTTGGGCAACAGCACATGTTGAACGGCATGCCCCGCCGAGGTGTCGATCACGCTGACCGATGCCGCGACAACCGCGTCGGTGGCGCGGCAGGCCGGCAGCAGGTTCGCCACAAACAGCAGGCGGCCGCCGGCACCGAGCGCCGCCGCAAACGGCTCGCGCAGCACCGGCACCGTCGCCTTGACACTCAGCGTGCGGGCATCGAACACCCTGACACAGGCGTCGAAGCGGCAGAGCACGTAGAGCGTCGCGCCATCCGGGCTCACTACCGGCGCGAGCGGCGTGTGCCCCGCCGCCGCCTGCACGGCCGGCGTGCCGTCCGCCGCGAACTTCTGCACGAAGCCCTCGGCACCGCCGCCGGTCACGAAGACCGTTCCGTCCGGCGCCACGGCGACACCGCTCGGGTCCGCTGACCCCGCCGTCGCGCCGCCGCCAAAGAGGGAGGACCAAAACCCGCGCGGGCGCTCCGTCTCATTCTTGAGCAGCCACTCGCCCACGACCTTGGCTCGTCCAAGGTCCATCACCAGCAGGCGGCCGCCGGTCGCCGACGTCACATAGGCCCGCTGGCCGTCCGGCGTCACGGCCAGACACTCGGGAGAGACATACGAAGCCGCCTCCGCAAACACAGCGACTCCCGCTAAAAAAACCGCCACTACTCGCTTCATTCTGTCTCCTCGTGCGCCGACGGCTCACCACCTCCGGCCGCCCGCGTTCGTTCTCATTTCGTACATGCGCCCGTCGGCTGGCGACGCAGCGGGCCCGTTTAAACCTCCCGCTCGACCGCCTGGGCGATCGCCCGCAGTTCTTTGACCAAGGTGTAAAACATCTCCGGCGTCTCGCTCTGGTCGCCGTCGCACAACGCACGGTCTGGACAGGCATGCACCTCCATCATCACGCCGTCCGCACCGCAGGCCACCGCCGCGCGCGACATGGCCGGCACCAGCGACGCCTTGCCCGTGCCGTGACTCGGGTCCACGATGACCGGCAGCCAGGTGCGCTCTTTCAGCAGCGGCACGGCGCTCAGATCGAGCGTGAAACGCGTCGCAGTCTCGAACGTGCGGATACCGCGCTCGCAGAGCACCACGCGCCGCGCGCCCGCGCTCAAGACATACTCCGCCGCATACAGATACTCCTGGATCGTGGCGCTCATGCCGCGCTTGAGCAGCACCGGCTTGCCGCAGGCCCCGGCATCGCGCAGCAGGATCGAATTGTGCATGTTGCGCGATCCGATCTGCAGCATGTCCGCCACGGCCGAGACGATCGGAAGCTGCGCGGATTCCAAAACTTCGGTCACCACCGGCAGCCCGGTGCGCTCGCGCGCCTCCTCCAGAATCTCAAGACCTTCTTCACACAGGCCTTGAAAGGCGTAAGGCGAGGAGCGCGGCTTGAAAGCCCCGCCCCGCAACATCGCGGCACCGGCCTCCTTCACGGCGCAGGCGATCTCGATCATCTGCGCCCGGCTTTCCACCGTGCAGGGGCCGGCGATCAGCACCAACCGCCGACCGCCAAAAACGACATCGCCCACCGACACGGTTCCAGTCCCGGCCCCCACAGTATCTTTGTCGACTATCATGGCATGCTACCACCCGCTGACGCGCCAGCGCCCGGCGCCGTTCCCTCATCCCCCGAACGCGCCGCAAAGGTACGCCTTTGCTCATTGCAGATCAGTATATCGCAACACCGGTTATCCGCGCAAGCGCCGATGGATCGTCATTCGGCCGGCGTATCTCCGTTTCACTGACCGTTGAGGCTCCGACCGGGGAACGGGGAACGAGACATGTTCCTCGGTCAACTGATGACGCCACTCCTAAACGTCGGCAGAGACGAACCCCAGACGGTTCGATACCTGAAACGCGCACTCGCGGATGTGGGCACCTATTTGTGGGACACGGTCACGGTCAAGATCCATCATCAGCCCCGTCACCCAAAGGGCTGCGACCGGATAGCCGACACGGTCCAAGATCGGTGCGCCGATACAGTACACGCCCTCAAACTGCTCGCTGTTGTCAAACGCATATCCTGCGCTCACAACACTGTCCAGTTCACGCTGGAGCGCCGTCCGCGTTGTTAGAGTCCGCGCATTATGGCGGACAAACCGGATCGACGACAGGACCGTCTCCCGTTCGGCGTCCGGCAAGAACGCGAGGATCGCTTTGCCGGGCGCGGAGCAGTGGACACCGATCCGGTACCCCAGTTTGGCCACGAAGCAAAACATGCGCGCCCCGGTCACCTGATCCAGAACCACCACCTCCGTGCCGTCGCGAACCCCGATCAGCACCGTATCGACAACCCGGTCACGCATTTCGCGCATGATGTCCAATGAGCTTTCGATCAGGTTGGTCTCTGTGATCGCCCGCTGGCCGGTCAGCAACAGTTTGTTGGTGAGCCGGATCTGTTTGCTCTCAGCATCTCGCACCACCAGCCCCATATCCTCCAGCGCCATCGTGATACGATAAGCGCTGGAGACCGGGCAGCCCAGAGCTTCTGCGATGTCTGTGAGCATTTTCCCCCGCGGGAAATGCGACAGATGCTCAAGGATCTTGAACCCCATCTTCAGGCTCGGTACGTCGTATTTGGGATTTTTCTTTGTCATACTTCCATTTTTATTGAATGGTGATCATCGTCCCTGAGTGGCAGATGAGTTTCACGCAGCATCACTCGACTTCCACGATCACGCGGAAGCCGACATCGAACACTTTCTGCCAAGGCTGGTAGGCGCGGCGCACCGACGCCCCGGCATCGGCGGGCCGGTCGGCCCACGAGCCACCGCGCACGACCCGGCGCGTCTCGCCTTGCGCTGCCGCGCCGGGATACGGATACGCCGCGTAGGACGAACGGGTCCACTCGCTGACATTGCCGACCATGTCTTTGAGGCCCCAGGCATTGGCCTCGGTCTGACCGACATAATCCACCACAAACCCGTTATCCTTGAAACGTGGGTCGTGCAGCGGGAAGTTCATCTCCGGCGGATGCGGGAAACGGTTTTGCAGAACGCTCGCACCCTCCCACTTCATCCGATAGTTGCGCAGGTCGCTGTCCGCCAGATTGGCGAAACGCCCGAAGTCGGCATCCGCACCGCCGTAGAAAAACGGCGTGTCCGTGCCTGCACGCGCGGCCCACTCCCACTGCGCCTCATCGGGCAGCGTCACGCGCAGACCGGATTTTTTGCTGAGCCAAACGCAGAAGGCCAGGGCCTCTTCGCAAGAGACACGCGCTGCCGGCTGATCCGGGTGATTGGCGATATGGCCCGGCACGACATGGTCCATGAAGTGCATGTCGATGTAGCGTGTGTCGTGCTCGGGATCGAACCGCGCGTACTGGTCGTTGGTCACCTCGGCAACCCCCATCGCGAAAGGCTTGTTGATTCGGACGACCGCGCGCGGCCGTTCGTCTGGCGCGCCGTCGAGGCGGCCCATGACGAACGCCCCGGCCGGCACCGCCACCAACCGCATGACAACCCCGTTGCCTAAATCGAGGCTGGACGGCAAGCGGCCTGCGCAGGCCTCCTGCAGACGGCGAGCCGCAGTGTGATCCATGGGGAAACCGGCCGCCTGCAGCCCGTCGGAGGCGACCGACGCGACCGGCGGCGGCTTCATAAACCCGGTCAGCGTGCGGCTGCGAAACGCCTCGGCCGCCGTCGCATGCTCGGCCTCGGGGTTGACGTCCACACCGGCGAATCTTTTCGCCAGTTCGAGCCGTCGCGCCACCGGGTCAACGCCTTTCCACACCGGCGGGGCCCAGTTGCCGGCGAAGGGCGCGTTCAGGTCGATCCAGCAGGCGAGGCGCGCGCGCGCCTCGCCGCCCATCGACGCGAATGTCACGCCCTGGTGACCTTTCTCAAGCATTTGGAACAGGCGGCTGGTGGAAGTGTGGTACTCCATGGGGGCCAGTAACGCCATGTCGCCCTCGATGCCCGCTCGGCGGACATACGGGTGCAGGGTGTCATACGCCGTCTTGGGGTCTGCAAAGCAGGGCATGCTGCGCGGCCCGACCGTTTGCTTTTCGCGGTGACAGCCGATGCAGTGGCGTTCCAGCACGGGATAGACCTCGTGCGTGAAGGCGAAGGGGCGGGCCGGTCCCAGCCAGGGCGAGAGAGGCTCGCTGTGGCGCGTCTCGGCAAGGCTGCGCTGTGGTGGCAGCGAGGCGCGGCGGTCTTCGTGGCAGCCGGCGCAAGAGACGCGTTCGCCCGGCATCCCCACCAGCCAACTGCGCATAAGCTGCACGGCGTTGCCGTCGGCATCCAGCGGCTGCAGCGAAACCGGCGTGTTGGCCGGGATCTGGAAGCAGGCCGAGCCGTCCGCTTCGACACGAGCCGTGCCGAGCACGCGCTTCACATCCCAACCGGACTCCGTGCCGATCAGCGGAAAACCGCCCTTGCCGATGTAGCAGAAGTGGTAGGCGAAGACACGGATCGCCTTGACCGTGCCGCGCGGCACCCCGCGCAACCCGGGACCGCTGTAAATGTCTGCAATGTGTACATCGGCTGTCTTGGACGCGAGATTCACGCGGTCCGGAATCACCGGCGGCCGGGGACGCGGCAAGAAGAGCTGCGGCTCGAAAAGCGCCGTACCCTCCTCTTCGTAAATCAAGGTCGCGTTGTCGAACACGTCCACCAGATAGATGCCCCACAGGCTGTCGGCATCGGGCTTCATGGCTGCCAGAAAATATTTTTCGTTGAGCGGATGCGGATGCGTGGCCAGTGACGGATGTTGCTTCAGGTACACATCGGTTACGGCGGCGTCGCAGACGGTGCCCGCCACCGGTTTTCCGTATCCGGGAATCAACTGGACGAACCCAGTCTTTTCGGCGGGCAGGATCTCAGGGGTGACCGCGATCGGCTGGCCGACCTCGCCCCACTCTTTGGATGTCGGCCGGTAGCGGAACGGATAGGCTCCGGCTAGAGCGGGGTCCAGCAGGGCCAGCCGGCCGACATCACCGTAGCCGCCCCGGCAATGGTGCCCACTGAGGATGCCCGCCAGCAGGGAGGGATGCCCCGGCACCGGCTGGGCGAAACGGAACGCGGTCGGGAACCAAGAGTTGCTGCCGTACAGCGCAAGTTGGCCGGTGCCGTCCGGATTCATAGTCATGCGGCGGCGCGCGAAGTAGTGCGGAATGTCGCTGTATTCCCAGCGCTGATACACCACGCGCCCGTCATGCAGCACGGCGGGATCATTGCCGTGGTCCTGGTCGAAGGTCAGTTGGCGCAGATGTTTCGTGGCGGGATCGAGCCGATACAGCGAAGAGACCTTGTACTTGCCGTCCAGGCACGGCACGCCCACATAATAGGCGTTCGAACAGAGGACAATCTTGCCGTTCGGCAGATAGCAGGCGTCGAAAAAATCCAAGTCCGGATCGTCGGCGGGCGAGAGCTGTTGCAGGGAGCCGCCGTCGGCGGCGATCTGGAAAATGGCCCAGCGGTTGGTGCGGTCGAGGCCCGAGAAGAGCAACCGCTGCCCGTCGAAATCCAGGCAGACATCGCGCACCAGCGTGTCGCGATCCGGTTTGAAAAGTTTTTTCAGCGTCGGCTTACCGCTGCGCAGGCCTGTCATCACGGCGATTTCGTTGTCGTAGCCGGTGCCCGGCAAATCGGTGTGGTTCAAGTAGTTGTTGGGCACCCACCCCAGCTCACGGCCCGTGGCTTGCCGCGCGCGCCCGTTTATGATGCGCCGGCGCACGACCAGCAGTCGGTCCACGTCCAACAGCGGGTTGGCCAGCAGCGCGGCGCGCACGCCCGAGGCCAGCGCGTCAAAGCGCACCGTGTCCGGCTCCTCACCATGATCGAGCAGCGCAAGCATCCTTGCCTGTTCCTTGCTGAAAGCATCTAGATGACGCAGGTGGTCCACCGCCGCATAACGGTCCGGACAGGCTTTTTCAAGGTCACGTATGGCGCGGCGCACCGCCTCCGGATCAGGCATCAAAATTTTCCTGCGCAGCGCGCGCAACCGCCCGTCATGTGCGGTCCCGCGCAAGATCTCCTGACGTTTCTCCGGCGCGGGGCGACTGACGGACGCGACGCCAGACAACCCCTCGGACGCCTCGATCTTGATGGCACAGATGTGCGGAAAAGGACCGTTGCGCCTTAAGGTCACCATCCTTGTCCCGGCCTTGACTTGAACGGAGCATTGACGTTCCCACCGCGCGGACTTCGTGTTCCAACCTCCGGTGGCGTCCTTGAAACCGGTGTGCACCTTGACGCCGTCCAACAAAATATCGATCTTTGTCAGACCTGTCAAGCGCTTGTCAGGGGGTGTAGGGTCGTAGTTGTACTTTGTGCAAATTAGGCAAGAAAGGCGGCCCACTGGCCGCCTTCTTTGTTTGTGGGATTGACGTCCGGAGCGGACGGGTTCACTTGCCCTTCTTCAACTCCTCCGCCAGCCATTCGCCAGCAGTCAGCTTCTTGTCGTCGCCGCCACCGGCCGCCGGGGGCTTCGCGGCCCTTCCGGTCAGCTTCTCCAGCCGGTCGACCTCGGCCTTGTGCTTGCGAAGCCTGATTTATCCGCTTGGTTGTTGCCTCCTGAAGATGCTAAAACCCGCGTCAAAGGGGACGTACAATGTCCAGAGAGTTCAATGTGGTGATCGAGCAGGATGAAGACGGTTATTTCGTCGCGTCCGTGCCCGCATTGCGCGGCTGCCACACGCAGGCCAAGTCTCTTGATGTGCTGATGAAGCGCATCAAGGGGGCCATAGTCCTGTGCCTGTAATCTGAATGCCGGAACTTCGCAGTTGTCACGCATGAAGCCGAGGTGTTATCGTATTGACATGAAAGCGCTCAAACATTTGAAGATTGAGACCGAGCGGGAAGAAGACGGTCGCTGGATAGCTGAACTTCCCGATCTGCCGGGCGCTATGGCCTATGGCGACACGCGCGAAAACGCCGTCGCCAACGTTAAGGCGCTGGCCTTCCGGATCGCCGCCGACAAGATCGAGGCGCATGACCGGGCGCCCGAGATCGCCCCCCTTACCGCTGTTTTCGCATGAGCGTCTGGCCGTCGACCAAAGCCCGGCGCGTCAAAGCCGCGTTGTTACGCATCGGCTGGCAGGTCAAGCGGCAGTGTGGAACATCACACTGTATTCTTGCCCGAGACGGGGATCCGGATTTCGTATTTGCGTTCCACGATTCCGTCGAACTCGGCCCAGCAATGCTTGCCCGCATCGCCCACCATACGGGCCTCCAGCCCCAAGATATTTGAGCCGGGTTGTGAAGGTGTGAGGCGGCGGATCGCCGCCCCACGCTACGCCCGTGATTCATTTCCCGCCCGCCGTCAACGCCGGGCCTCGAAAAATACCCGAACCGACCGACCCCCGCGCCCTTTCAGCCCGCCACCGACTTGACAGAAGCGCCGTAATCCGACTTTGCCGTATCCCGCACCCGCTAGAAAACGCGGCTTGTACGTCCTATCCGCAAGACGGCATAAACGTTCAACGCTCAAGTATAAACCCGATGGACATGGCAGCCGTTCGCAGTTCTCCCCACTTGAGCGTTGAGAGTTGAACGTTAAGACACCCGTAGAAGGTACCGGAATATTGGCTGTGAAAGTAAATGTACCAGGGGTTGTACCATAAGAAGTGAAATTAGAAATATTGTAATCCGCTATTGCCTCATTTCGATCCAAGAAAACACCTCCAATGCTATTGTCTGCAGTTCCATAATTACCATCGCCATTAGAAAAGGAGTTGAATGTGAAACCCCCGCAAAAACGAGACGTTCCTTTAATGACAGCCAGACCCGTTTCATGGTATAAACAAAGATCATTCGTGACCTTTTTACGAAAGACGTTCCCATGACGGACATCGTGAGTTTTTTGACACAGCTTGCGTGGGCGCTCTGCGCGACAGGCATCGCGTGGTATTGTCTCAACATCGCGCGACAAATTACTTATGTGACGTTGGCGGACGGTCGCCAGCAGGAAAGAAAGCTGCCGATCGTTTTCCGGCTGCTGCTGCCGTTCGTGCCCAACCTCGATGGCGTCGTCGCGCGGCCCGCGTTTGAAAAGGCGCGTGTCACAGCCGACCGGAAACTGGTGGCAGCCGGCTTCGAAGGCTTACTCTCGGGCAAGGAGTTTCTGGCGCTGAAGCTGCTGATGCCGGTTGTGTGCGGGGCTTTCTGGTTCGCGTTGCTCCGACTGATTTCCGTGCTCAATCCGCAGTCGGAACTGGCCAAGAACATGACGCTCACCTTCTTGCTGGGCCTCGCCCTCTTTTATTATTTCCCGCTGCTCTGGCTGCGGCGCGTGCTGACGGCGCGGCACACCGCGATCCAGCGCGCGCTGCCGTTCGTGCTGGACCTGCTCACGCTCTCGGTCGAGGCCGGCATGGACTTCATGAGCGCGCTCCAGCGTAACTGCGAACGGCGCAAGCTGGACGCGCTCAACGAAGAGCTGATCCGCATGACACGCGAGATCCAAGTCGGCATCCCGCGCCGAACGGCGCTGCGCAACATGGCGCAGCGCGTGGATCTTGGCGACCTGCGCTCAGTAGCCCACGCGCTGATTCAGGCGGACGAACTGGGCGTCAGCATCGGCGCGATTCTACGCATCCAGTCCGACCAGATGCGCGCGCGCCGCTTCGACCGCGCCGAGAAATTGGCCAACGAGGCGCCAGTGAAAATGCTCGGTCCGTTGATGCTCTGCATCTTCCCGGCTGTCTTCATCATTCTGCTCGGCCCTATCCTCCAACAAACCCTGAAAAACCTTTTCTAAGCTATGAGTACAAACACGTACGCCCTTATCGTCGATGAAGGCCCGCTGGCGGGAACACGGTACGGCGTCACTCCGGCCGGACTCACGCTGGGCCGTTCCAGCCAGTGTGACATCGCGATCAAAGACATGCTGCTCTCGCGCAGCCACTGCCGCTTCGAGTTGCGCGGCGAGGAGCTATGGGTGGTCGATCTGGCCAGCGCCAACCAGACGCTGGTCAACAAGGAAGCGGTCGACGAACGGGCGTTGAATGCCGGCGACCGAGTGGAGGTCGGACAAACCACGCTGCGCGTAGAACGCGCTGCCGCAGCGAACGAGAGCGATGCCGCAGGCGCAGCCCCGGGAGAGGCCCCGGCCAGCGACGTGGTGATCGACCTCGGCTTCGGCAAGGCCGACGCGCAGGGGCATGCCGCCAAAAAATCATTCATGCGGCCCGTCATCTGGACACTCGGCGCGGTGCTGGTGCTGATTGTCGGCACGACGTTCATCCTGGACCCCGCGCGCCGCTCGAACGGGGCGGACACTGCCAAACCGGTCAGCCTCGCGCAGGACAAAACCTTACTGGTGCAGTATGAGAAGATCGAGGCGTCGACCGACAACATCTTCCGCTATGAACTCTCGATCTCGCCGGCCGGCATGCTGACGGTCAAAATCGATGATCTCGCCGGCAAGAACCGCCACGTGCGCAAGGAGAAAAGGGTGGAGCCGGCGTTGCTGTCCGAACTGGTCCGCGACATCGAAAACAGCGGCTTCTTCGCGCTCGACAAGAGCTTCACCGGTTTCGCGGCCGCACCCAACCAGCTCAACGAGTGGACGCTGACCGTCGCCATCGGCCCGCGCGCCCACACCTGCCGCGTCACCAACCGGCTCGAACCCGAGGGCTTCCGCGCGCTACGCGAACGCCTCGAAACCTTCAGCAAGAACGAACTGGGCATTTGGGCCATCCAGTTTTCGGCTGAAAAGCTCACAGAGCTGGCCCGCAACGCCTTGGGCGTGGCCCGCAAAAAATTCGATGAGCGCGAGGTGAAATTCGGCAATCTGCACGAAGCGATCCGCAGTTACCATGAGGCGGTCTTCTACCTCGACACCGTTAACCCTAAACCCGATTTTTACACGGAAATTGTCGAGGGTGTTGAAGCGGCCGAGGACGAACTCGACAAACGTTATGAAGAGCAGCGTTTCCAGGCCAACCGCGCCATCAACCTGCAGGATTGGCCGACGGCGGCGCGCGAACTCAAGATTTTGCGGGAGATGATCCCGGACACGGCGGACAGCCGCAACAAAGAGGCCACCCAAAAGCTCATCGATGTCGAGGGGCGCCTCAGAAAAATCCGCCGCTAACCTGCCTGCACACTTAAGGGAAACCGTCATGACACGCAATCTCGCCACACGCCTCCTCACGGTCCTGCTTGCCGCCTTCACGCTGCACGCCGCAAAAAAAGACGGGCCGACCACCCGTCTGGATGTGACCTCGCAACCGGCCGGCGCCACCGTCTTGATCGATCACAACGAACGGGGCGTCACGCCGCTCACCCTCATTGATCTCGCGCCCGGCCCTCACCTGGTGCAAGTCACCAAGGACGGATGCCGAGACGCCTTCGAGAGCGTTTCGCTGGAGCCCGGCGTCGTGCGCACGGTGGGCGTCCGCCTCGAACCGCTCACCGGCATCCTGCTGGTCACCTCCGATCCTCCGGCGTGCGATGTGTCGGTCAAAGGGGTCTCGCTGGGCAGCACCCCGCTGCTTGTCACCACCCTCGAGAGCGGCAGCCATCGCCTCGCGGTCTCCTCGCCCGGCTATCAGACCAAGGAGATCGACGTGACCCTTGACGGGCGCACCCCGGTCAAGCAGGAGATCGCCCTGCTTTCCGACTCCGGCACGCTTGCGCTGACCTCCGATCCGGAGGGTGCCGAAGTCCTGATCAACGGCATCGCGCGCGGCCGCGCGCCCTGCCGCATCGACCGCATCCCCGGCGGAACGGTCACGGTCAAGGTCCTGGCCGAGGGGTTCCAGCCACACACGCGGGAGATCACGTTAGCCGCCGGCGAGGTCCAAAGCGTCGAGGTGCAGTTGAAGCCGCTGCCGGGAACGCTGCGCGTCGTTTCCATCCCTGAAGGCGCGCGTGTCTACATCGACGACGAGTACAAAGGCGAGACCCCGTTCGACCTGACGAAAGCCGAACCCAGAACCTATCGCGTCCGCGTCGAGCGCGCCGGACACGAGCCGGTCGCGCGCGATGTGACGCTCGCGAAAGGCGCATCGATCACCGAAGAATTCCGTTTGGCCAAAATCACCGGACGTCTCGAAATCGTCACCGCGCCGTCGCGCGCCACGGTCCTGGTCGGCGGCAAGAAGGTCGGCATCACCAGCACACACGGTGCCGACAGCACGGCGGTTTCCGACCCGTTCGCGGTTGAGGAGATCCTGGAAGGCGAGCATGATATCGAGATCTTCCGCAAGGGCTACGCCACTCAGAAACGGCGTGTCACGGTGAAGCGCGGCGAAACGCTGACCCTTCAGTTCAAGCTGGAACGACAGTTCATCCCGAACTACGAGGTCATCACCGCCCGCTCCCATTACAAAGGCGTGCTGGAGTTCATGAACGAGGAGGGTATCCGCCTCGAAATCACGCCGGGCATCAGCCAGACGATCCCGATGAAGGACGTCAAGAAACACGGTCCGCTGACCGAAAGCGAGTGAGCGTGTTTCCGGTCGACGCCATCCTGCCCGGCCTGGCCGCCTCGCTGGCCGCCAATCGCACGGCCGTGCTGCAGGCGCCGCCCGGCACCGGCAAAACCACGCGCGTGGCCCCCTTTCTGCTGGACGCCGCCTGGCTGAAGGGGCGTAAGATCCTGTTGCTCGAACCGCGCCGACTCGCGGCGCGCGCCGCCGCCGCCTTCATGGCGCGCCAACGCGGCGAGGCCGTCGGCGACACCATCGGCTACCACATCCGCCTCGAACGCCGCGTCGGACCGCGAACGCGCGTCGAACTCCTGACCGAAGGCCTGCTCACCCAACGCCTGCTGCACGACCCCGAACTCGCGGATGCCGGACTGGTGATTTTTGACGAATTCCATGAGCGCAGCCTGGCCGCGGACACCGCGCTCGCGCTCGCGCTCGACACGCGCCGCGCGCTGCGGCCAGACCTGCGGCTCGTCGTCATGTCGGCCACGCTTCGCCCCGAAGCCATCGCCGCCCACCTCGGCGACGCCGACATCCACACGGCCGACGCGCGCCTGTATCCGGTGGAGACGCGCCTGCTTGAACGGCTCTCCACCGCATCCCTTCCGCAGCAGGCCGCCGGTGCCGTGCTGCGCGCGCTGCGCGAGGAACCGGGCAGCGTACTGCTCTTCCTGCCCGGCGAAGGCGAGATCCGCCGCACGCTGGAGCTGCTGCGCGGCGCCGACCTGCCGCCGGAGGCTTCGCTGCATCCGCTGTACGGCGCCCTGCCGCGCGAGGAGCAGGACGCCGCCGTGGCGCCCCCCGCCCCAGGCCGGCGCAAAATCGTGCTCGCCACCTCGATCGCGGAAACCTCGCTCACCATCGAAGGCATCCGTGTCGTGATCGACACCGGCTGGATGCGGGTGCCGCGTTTCTCGCCGCGCAACGGCATGTCACGCTTGGAAACCCTGCGCATCACCCGCGACCGGGCCGACCAGCGGCGCGGGCGCGCCGGCCGCCTCGGTCCCGGAGTCTGCTACCGGCTGTGGGATGAGGCCACGGACCACCAGCTCGCGCCCGAAGCGCTGCCCGAGATCCTGGACGCCGACCTCGCCGCGACGGTGCTGCAGGCGGCCGACTGGGGCACCAGCGCGCGCGACGGATTGCCCTGGTTCACGCCGCCGCCCGACGCGGCATGGCGGCAGGCAATCGGCCTGCTTCAGGAACTCGGTGCCCTCTCGCCCGCTGTCAGCGGGCCCGCCGAAGGCGGCGCCGGCACGTCCGAACCGCCCGCGCCGGCGATCACGGCGCGCGGACGCGCCATGGCCGCGCTGCCCGCCCATCCGCGCCTCGCCCATATGATTTTCGAAGCCGCGCGCGATGGCGCCGCACAACAGGCCTGCCTGCTGGCGGCCGTGTTCACCGAGGCCGCCTCCGAATCATCGGTTCGCCATGAAACCGATGTCCGCCGCCTGCTGGACCGCGTGCACGAGGGAGGCCGCGACGGTTTCAGTTACCGCGTCCATGAGCTTGCCCGGCGCTGGGGCCGCAGCTATCCGGCACCCGACGCGCGACGCCTCTCCGAAGGGCTGCTGCTGGCCTGGGCCTTCCCGGACCGCCTGGCGCGGCGGCGCGACGCCGAGGGCCGGTATCTGCTGCGCAACGGACGCGGCGCAGTCATCGACACCGCCGATCCGCTGGCGCGCGCCGAGTGGCTGGTTGCCGCCGAGTTGCTCGACGAGGCGACCGACGCCAAGATCCGACTGGCTGCGCCGCTCGCCGACGACGAGGTCGAAGCCGCCTTTGCCGATCAGATGGAGCGCCGCGCGCTGACCTTCTGGGACAAGCGCAGCGAGGCGGTCATCGCGGTGAACCGCCGCTGTCTCGGCGCGATCACGGTACGCGAAGGCGGCCAGGCGACGCCCGATGCCGACAGCCTGCGCGCCGCCCTGTTCGACGGCATCCGCCAGAAGGGGCTCGGCCAACTGCCCTGGAGCAAAAGCGCGCGCGCCCTGCAGGCCCGCGTGATGTTTCTGCGCCACGCCCTGCCGGAACAGGCGTGGCCCGATTTTTCCGACGACGCGCTGCTGGCCGATCTGGACACATGGCTGGGGCCGTTCTGCGACGGCGTCACCCGATGGAACCATGTGGATGCGCTTGACCTGACCGCGATCCTGCTGCGCCGGCTGGAGGTGTGCGGCTGTTCGCGCCGCGCCTTGGACACGCTCGCGCCCACGCACCTGCCGGTGCCCAGCGGCTCGAACATCCAGGTCCGCTATGATCGCGATCCGCCCTACATGGAGGTGCGCATCCAGGAGGTGTTCGGTCTCACGCGCACGCCGGCCGTGGCCGGAGGGCGCGTACCGGTCGTGCTTCACCTGCTCTCGCCGGCGCAGCGTCCGGTTCAGGTGACCCGTGACCTGGAGAGCTTCTGGACGACCGGCTACGCGCGGGTACGCAAAGACTTGCGCGGGCGCTATCCGAAACACTACTGGCCCGAAGACCCACACGAGGCCGAACCCACACACCGCGTACGGCCCCGACCGTAACACCGATCCCGGCTCTGGTTTTGCGTGAAAAAAAATGTAATCGGTTGGTGGCCGGGAGATGCGAGTTCAGTGCGTGTTTTAAGCGAAGCGTAGTCGGGAGCGCGGGCGTCCCCGCCCGCACTGAGAAAGGTCGTGCGCGACACAGATGCGCGGCTTGGCGCCCAAGCCATAGGGCGCTCAGTCTTTTGCACAAACGTTGTTGCAGGAGGGACGCCCGCGCTCCGACTCGCCTGCTTCCCTTTTCATCCGAAACGCGGAACCTTCGCGCACCCCGGCCACCAGCCGATTACAAAAAAAATGCGGCTTGCCCTTGCCTTAGCGCGGCAGAGCGGTTAAAGTACGGGTTTCTCATATCAGCACGGGCTGCCGAGTGGCTCCCCCGTGTGGAAGCGAAGACGTGCCGGCGAGTCGGCCGGACGTCAAAGCGGATTAACCCGAGACGGCGAAGCGTCGTCTCACAGTTAAGGAAACGACATCATGGAAATGCCAGTGTCGAGCCTCACCGGGCTCACCCTGAAAGACCTGTTGGACGCGGGTCTGCACTTCGGCCACCAGACCAAACGGTGGAATCCCAAGATGAAGCGCTACATCTTTGACAAGCGCAACGGGATTCACATCATCGACCTGACCCAGACCGTCCCGCTGATTGATGAGGCCGCAAAATTCCTGCGCGACACGGTGCTGAGCGGCAAGAAAATCCTTTTCGTCGCGACCAAAAAGCAGGCGCAAGAGGTCGTGAAAGAAGCCGCTGCCGCATGCGGCCAAAACTACATGACCGAGCGCTGGCTGGGCGGCACGCTCACCAACAACCAGACCATCCGCCGCAGCGTGCGCCGCATGCGCCAGATTGAAGCGATGGGCCGCAACAACAACGGCGTGCTGTCCGTCCACAAAAAGGAAGCGTCGAGCCTGCGCCGTGAACTGGACAAACTGCAGAAGAACCTCAGCGGCGTGGCCGACATGGAGAACAAGCCCGGCGCGCTTTTCATCATCGACATCTGCCGTGAGCAGAACGCCGTCAAGGAGGCGCTGCGTTTGGGCATCCCGATCGTGGCGATGGTTGACACGAACGCCGATCCGGATCCGATTGACTACGTCATTCCGGGCAACGACGATGCCGTGCGCGGCGTCAAGATGATTGCGGATGCGTTCAGCAAGGTGATCAAAGAGGCGAACGACGAGTACAGCCGGATTGCCGCAGAGCGCCAGCGCCAGCGGGAAGCCGAGCAGGCTTCTCAGGACGCGCAGGAGCGCGCGGCGCGCAAAGCGCGCAAGGACCTCGCCGGCACCGAAAGCGCTGACAAGGCCAAAGCTAAGTTGACCGAGACCCGCAAGCGCGCCGCCAAGGCCGCCAAGGACGCGGTTGACGCGAAAGCCGCTTCGGTCGAGCCTGCCGCCGCCGAGGGTGCTGTTGAAGGTGTCGCTGAAGCTGCCGTCGAGGCCGCTGCGCCGAGCACCGCCGACACCGCCGTTGCGACGCCGGCCGCCGAATAATCTGCGGCGGGGTTGCTTGCATACCAGGCAGCCCCGCCAACTATTCACCCATTCTGATTGAGGAGACCCCATGGCTGTTATCACTGTTGCACTCATCAACGATCTTCGCCAGCTCACCAATGCCGGCATGATGGACTGCAAAAAGGCGCTTATCGACACCAACGGCGACACGGATGCCGCGGTCAAGATTCTGCGGGAAAAGGGTTTGGCCATCCAAGTCAAGCGCGCCGATAAAGAGTCCAAGGAAGGCACCATCAACGCCGTCTCAGCCGAGAACGGCAAGGCGTACGCGATGGCGGAAGTCAACACCGAGACCGACTTCGTCGCAAAGACCGACAACTTCAAGGCCTTTGCCGCTCTGGTCACCCGGACGGCGCTCGAGACCGGCAAGACTTGTCCGGAGGAATTGGGCGCGGCGTTGAAAGAGCCGCTCATGACCATCGTCTCGCAGACCGGCGAGAATGTTAAAATCCGCCGGGCGGCGCATTTTGTCCAGGCGGACAACGCGCTGATCGAGTCTTACATCCACATGGGTGGCAAGGTCGGTGTGCTCGTCGAGGTTGCCGCCGGCAAGCCGGAAACGCTGACGACCGATGCGTTCAAAGAGCTGGTCCACGACCTGGCCCTTCAAATCGCCGCCGCCGCGCCGCGCTATCTGGTCTCCGATGAGGTCCCGGCTGAGGCGATCGAGAACGAGAAAGAGATCGCGCGTAACAGTGACCGTTTCAAAGGCAAGCCGGAGAATATTGTTGAGAACGCCCTTAAAGGCATCGTCAACAAGTTCTACTCCGAGGTCTGCCTGATCAACCAGCCGTTCGTCAAGGAGCCTAAACAGTCGATCACGGATGTCGTGAAGGCGTGTGAAAAGGCCACCGGCGACGTGATCACGATCACGCGCTTCGTCCGCTTCCAGCTCGGCGCCGCCTAAGGTGCAGCACGACCGAAAATCTTGAAAAAGACCAGCGGCACCGCTGGTCTTTTTCGGATACCCCAGGAGAAGCCATGATGAAAATGCTGACGTCTCTATTGACCTTGTCCTGCTGCCTGCACGCCGTCGCGGACGAGATGTCCGTGAAAGCTGTGCCGGTCACGCCCACGCAAACCATCAGCCTGTTCAACGGCACCGACTTTGCAGGCTGGACCAAAGTGATCACCGCCGAGCCGGGCAGTGATCCGGACACGACCTGGACGGTGGCCGACGGCGTGATCCGCTGCACGGGAAAACCTTTCGGCTATCTGATGACGCAGCAGTGTTTTGCGAACTTTGCCTTGAAGGTCGAGTACCGTTGGTACGCGCAAACCGAGCAGATGAACAGCGGGATCTTTGTCCTGAAAACCGGTCCTGACAGCTTCTTTTTGCCGAAGGCCATAGAAGCCCAACTTAAAAAGGATAGCGCCGGAGATTTCGTGCTGCTCTCGCAAGCCACGCTGAACGGACTGGAGAATCCCAAGCACAAGTCCGTCAAGAAAAGGGCGGCCTCATCCGAAAAGCCTGACGGCGAATGGAACCGTGTCGAGGTCGTCGTCAAAGGGAACACGGTCACGGTGACTGTCAACGGGGTCCTGCAAAACAAAGGGACCGAGGCCTACACCGATGCCGGCGCCATCTGCCTGCAGAGCGAGGGCGGCGCGATCGAGTTTCGCAACATCACCGTGGAGCCCATAAGGTAGTCGGGTGGAAGGTTACTTTTTTGTAACCGCACGCCTCTTGTTTCGGTCAATCATTTTTGTTATTCTTTAGTCCGTTTCAAGAACGAAACGAATCTGTGCTAACCGGCACGATTGAAAGGAGATCATATGAAGAGCCTGTTGATGGTTACGATCATGGCCGCCGCGACGTTCGCGTTTGTCGGCTGCAAGAAAGAAGAGACGCTGGGCGACAAGATGGATAAAGCTGTCAAGTCCGCTGAGAAAGCGGCTGATTCCGCCGCCAAAGACGCCGAGAAGGCCGCCGGCGATCTGCAGAAGAAACTGGATGGCGCGCTGAAGAAATAATTCAGCCTACCTCTTTTCTTTTCGTGACCGGCAGCCGTGTGCTGCCGGTCTTTTTTTGGCTTTCAGCTTGGATACGGCACGTCGCTGTATTACCTTCTTGTTATGCAAAAGATCTCTTCCACCTGTTTGAAACTCGGTGTGCTGGGCTCAGGGTCCGGATCGAACATGCAGTCGGTCTTGGACGCGATCGCGGCGGGCACCTTGAACGCCGAGATGCGTCTCGTCCTCTCCGACGTGCCGGATGCCCGCATCCTTGAGCGCGCCCGCAACCATGCAATCCCTTGCGCCTGGCTGGACTGCGCACCCTTCAAGACCAAGCTGGACGGAGAGGCGGAGCAACGTTGCATCCGGCTGCTGCAGGACGCCGGCGTCGACACCGTGATTTTGGCCGGTTTCATGCGGATCGTGAAGCCGGGCCTACTCGCGGCTTTCCCGCACCGTGTGCTCAACATCCACCCCGCGCTGTTGCCGGCTTTTCCGGGCTTGCAGGCGTGGGCGCAGGCGTTGGCGTACGGGGCCAAGGTGGCCGGCTGCACCGTGCATTTCGTTGATGCCGGCACGGACACGGGGCCGATCATCGTCCAGCGCTGCGTGCCGGTGCGAGAGGATGACACCACGGAATCGCTGCACGCACGCATCCAGGCTGAAGAACACCTGGCCTATCCGCACGCGCTGCGCCTGCTCTCCGAAAACCGCCTGACTGTCGTCGGCCGCTCCGTGCGTATCACATAAAAAGAACCTGCGCGGTGCCATAAGCGCCGCGCAGGTCCAGAAACGGTGTTCCGTCAGGAAGGGCGTATCGCGCTTAATCCGCCGGCTTGTCCACGTCAGCGCACGGCTCATCCGGCGCCTGGGCGTCTGCCGTCTCAACGGCCACTTCCGGCGCGGCGCCCGGCTGATCGTCTGTGGAAGGCTCGACCTCTGCGGGGGCAGGCTCAGCGGCGACCGGCGGCGGCACGGCAGGCGTTTGAGACGACGCGGCGGCTTGAGGCTGCCGCGCCACGCCCTGTTGAGCGCCGGCCTGTTTCTCGCCTGGCAACACGCGAAATGCGGGATAATCAAGCGGACCGCTCAAGACGTCGTTGTAATACTCGACCACGTGGCCGCGCTCAACCAGCCAAACGAGTTGGACGAGCGTCTCCTTGACCTTTTCCTCGTCACCGCCAGCGATCGCGGCAATCATCTCCGCCTTGGTGCAGGCAGGATGTTCGTTGACATAGGTCAACACATCGCGTAATGCCTGAACCGTGTGCGAAGGATCCAGCGCCGCCGGCGTCTTGAGCATGACGAAGTCCTGCCCTTTGGGGTCATTCACACGGAACAGATGAAGCTTGCGGTGGCGGAAAGCCCCGCGCAGCGCGAAAAACAGCGATGCAGGAAAGCGGCGTTCGCGCAGCAGCATATCCTTCAGCGCGAAAAACAGCGGGCGACTTGACGTCTGCATGCCGACTGCCGCCGTGCAGATCAGGTGGCGCACGCTCGCGACCTGTCCCGGCAGAATTTCGCGGAGGAAAACCAACTCGGCGATATCCCGCTCCATCGCAGGCGCCTTGGGGGCCGGCTCGGCATCCGCTTCGGCGTTCGCGCCGGGTTCAGCAGCATCCGCAGCATCAACCGGCTCCGCCACGGTGGGCGACGCGCCCTTGCGACGGTAAATCTTTTTCTTGGTGCACTGCTGCCGCCATTTTTCGATGGCCTCGGGATCTCGCACGGTCTCGATGCGCGCGCGATAGGCATCCTCGGAGAAGGTCGCGTAACGGGTCCGCAGCATCTCCTGCACCTTGCCGTTGAAACTGTGGTGATTCGGCGGCCCCAACAACTCACCGCTCATGCCGCAGCGCGCGACGCACACGAATGCGCCGGAGGGCGGCTCGCACGCCACCTCCTCCACATCAAAGAAATCATCCATGTGGCGGTTCACCAGATGCGTGCGGATCTCCTCCTCGGACAGCGCGGGCATGCCGCACACCTTGCATTGGAAGAGCGGCACCTGCTGATCCTTTAACGGTTCAATGCGGACCAGACAGGAGGCCGGATTGTCCAAGAAGAGCCAAGCGATGTCGCGCAGAGGAAACGCACGATGCGACGTCTGAATACGGCGAATGACCGCACCCAATGCCTTCTGCTCGGGCAGCACGCGGATTTCAAGCGGCAGCGCAGGCACCTCGGGGCGATCCTGCCGCGACGGCCCGCGGAAATCACGTCGAGGCGGATAGTCACCTCCGGATTCCGGCCTGAAGCCCCCCTCGGCACGCAGTCCGCGCAGATCGGCGACAGCCGCGCGCGACTCAGGCCGCGGCATATTGCCGCCGGCAGGTCGCGGCCCGCGGTCATTGTCGCGGCGCGGTGGACGGCGGTCCGGCTTGCGGCGGTCGCGACCGTCAGCCTCCCGTGGCGCACGGCGGTCACGACCGTAATCGCGCCCTCCCCGCCGGGAATCGCCGTCATCCGCAAACCGTTCGCTCTGAAAGCGCTGGATCGTCTCCTCGGGCGACGTGCGCGCCCAGCTCGGAGCAAAGTTCAAATCCAGTACAATCCCGCCGTCGTCCTGCCCCTCAGGCTTCGCCTCTTCATTCTCGCTCATGGTGGTTCTATGTTACCGTTTGTTTGACCGACCGGTCAATGTGATTTATGACACCTGGCCCGCCGCGACAGCGGCCAAGAGGCCGCCGTTCAGCACAATTCGTTTCTGGCGGTCGCTCAGCGCCGCCGTAGCTGTGAACGAGGTCCCGCGCGAAGCATTCACAAACGTGACCCGACCGTCACCCGCAAGCGCCGACCGGAAAGCGTCACACGTCAGTTCGTCTCCTTTCGCGATCGCATCGTAATCCTCCGGACGATCAAAGATAAACGGAACGATACCGAAATTGATCAGATTCGCGCAGTGAATGCGCTCGATGCTCCGCGCCAGCACCGCCTTGACGCCCAGGTACATGGGGCACATGGCCGCATGCTCGCGGCTTGACCCCTGCCCGTAGCTTTCGCCGGCCACGATCACGACGTGGCGTCCCGCGTCACGAATCGCCGAGGCGTTCTTGAAGAACGCGGCATCGACGTGCTCAAAGACATACTTCGCGTACTGCGGCACATTCGAGCGGTACTTCAGGCGCGCGCCGGCCGGCATGATATGGTCGGTCGTGATTTTGTCGCCGACCTTGACGACCGCCACGCCATCGAGCGTCTCGGGCAACGGCTTCCCGGCAGGGACCTCGCCGATATTCGGTCCGCGCACGATCGCCGTTTCCGGCACACCGCGTCCGGCCGTCTCGCGAAAAAGAAACATGCTATCATCCACGTCAAACGTCGCCGGCTCTTCGACACCGGCCGGGACCGCTTCACAGGCGCGCGGATCGGTGAACACGCCGGTCAGCGCCGCCGCAGCAGCAGTCTCGGGACTCACGAGAAAGATCTGCGCGCTCAGCGTACCGGAACGCCCCTCAAAATTACGGTTGCTGGTGCGCAGGCTCACGGCGTCCGTGCCGGGCGACATATGGTTGCCGATGCAGAACCCGCAGGCGTTCTCCAGAAGGCGCACGCCGGCCTGCACTAAATCGGCGAGCAGCCCTTCCTTGGCCAGCATCGCCACCACCTGCCTCGAGCCCGGTGCCACGCCGACCTCCACGTCAGGATGCACCTTGCGGCCGCGCACCATCAGGGCCACGGTCTTGAGGTCACGGTAAGACGAATTGGTGCAGGAGCCGATCAGCACCTGATTGACGCGGCGGCCGGCCAGCGAGGCGATCGAGGCGACATTCCCGGGCGAGTGCGGGCATGCCGCCATGGGCTCCACAGCACCCAGGTCGATCTCAACCGTCTGCTCGTAATCCGCTCCGTCATCGGCCGTGAGTTCGACCCAATCCGCCTCGCGTCCCTGAGCCTCCAAAAACGCACGCGTCACGGCGTCGCTCGGAAAGACCGATGTGGTGACCCCCAGTTCCGCGCCCATATTGGTGATCGTCGCGCGCGCCGGCACGCCCAGTGTTGCAACGCCCGGCCCGGCGTACTCCAGCACGCGCCCGACATTGCCCTTGGTTCCGAATCGCGCCAGCACAGTCAGAATCACGTCCTTCGCCGAGACGCCCGGCTGCAACGCGCCGGTCAGCAGCACCCGGGTGACCTTCGGGCAGGTCAGATAAAAAGGGCCGCCGCCCATGGCCACGGCCACGTCGATCCCGCCCGCCCCGATCGCGATCATGCCGATGCCGCCGCCGGTCGGCGTGTGCGAATCGCTGCCCAGCAGGGTGGCGCCAGGCTTGCCGAAGCGTTCCAGATGAAGCTGGTGGCAGATGCCGTTGCCCGGCCGCGAGAAAACGATGCCGTACCGCTGCGCCACGCTTTTCAAATAGGCGTGGTCATCCGCGTTTTCAAACCCGACCTGAATCGTGTTGTGATCCACATAGCTCACCGCCAGATCGGCTTTCACGCGGTCAAGCCCCATGCTCTCAAACTGCAAGTAGGCCATCGTGCCGGTCGCGTCCTGCGTCAGGGTTTGATCGATACGGATCGCGAGTTCCTCGCCAGGGACCAGACTGCCGGCGACCCGATGTGCCGCAAGGATCTTCTCAACAATGTTCTTCGCCATGCGTTGCTCCTGATTGAAAGCCCGTATGGTGCATGAAATGGCGGTACGCAACAAGCCCAAACTTGGCGTCACCGGCCAAACACGATAAAGCAGGCATCCTGAGCCCCAAGAAAAATGGAGGCCGTTACCCGCCCGTCCGCCTCGCGGCGGACATCCGTCTCGACCCGGCCGATTTCTCCGGTCAACGGATCCCAGCGTTCGGGCACCCCCTTGCCCGTATCGCGGAAGACACAGGTCACGCGCCCTGGTTCTGTATGCTCGTTGACGAGAAAATAGACCTCATGCGTTGCCGAGCGCCGATGGACAAACCGGACCTGGAATCCCGCCGTGTCCGTCCGCCACACCATATCCGGCGTTATGCCGGGCAGGGGGTCTGAACAGCGAGCAGACACCCTCGCCACGTCCCCCCCAGCGGTTTGCGTCAACCGTTCGGCAGCGGACGCGTTCCCGTCTGCGGCCTCTTCCGTCAGCAGCCAGACGCGCACACCGCGCGCTGCGAGCATGCGCACGAGACGTTCATTCTCGTCATGTCGCAGCAGCGGCTCTGCGACGGCCAGCCCCGTATACTCGCGCTCCGATTCAAATAGGATCCGGCCGTTTTTGATGGACGCGGCAGCAAGCATCACGCCGTTTACGGCATCCGCCGAATAGCCGGCCAGAACGGGCAACGGGCTCTCTGCCCAGACCACAAGGTCGCCAACCGGCACGCCCTGCTGCAGCAGAAGCTGGCACCGGTGCGCATAGAGGCAACCGTCACGCAGTGATCGGAAGGCCGTGTCGTCGCTGGGCAACGCGCCGCCGACATCCAGCAAAAGCCGCGTCGCACCGTCCGCATACAGGCCATCGAGCGCGTGCCTCCAAGGAAACGGCATCAGCACGGCGGCCGGCGAGGGTTCGACCTCGTGCGGCGCCAACCACCCCATCACCACGCGCCGCCCCAGAGTACGCGCGCCGCCAGCGGCCCGCGCATTGGCTTCGCGCGCGGCGGAGCGCGAGGCTCCGACCAGTACCGGGCGGCGGAAACGCCACGCGACCTCGACCGGATCAACGGGGGCCTGATCAATACGAATACCGGCCTCCAGGCCCGCTTCGTGCACCAGTTCATCCACCGTCTTTCCGCACCGTTCACGCCAGAGGGCGCACACAGTCTGCGCCATGTGCTGCCGCACAAAGGCGGCCGTCGCCTCACCCCCCACCGCCACGCCGGTCCACGCCGGGAGGTACCGATTCAAACCCAGTCCGCTGCGCTTCAAAAACATTTCAGGCAAGTCAACAGCCCACGCCATGTCTGTACGAGAAAGCCCAGGCAGGAGCACCCAGAGAAGCGTGCTGCCATACGTCTGTTTCATGCGACTTTGACAGGCAAAGAGCCATTGGTTGACATGCCGGAAAAATGCCGTGCCGTCATAAGGATCGATCTGAGGCGGCTCGGCATCGACGACGCCGAACCGATAGACCCTCCATACGCCGCCCGTCGGCAGCGACTGGGCGGACAGGTCCACCAGATGGTGCGGATGCAAATCAGTCACGCCGACGGGCACGGCCTGGCACGTTACGCTGCGATAGGAGTCTGGCGGCGTGGCGACCCGCGGTGTCATGCGCGACACGCCGTCTGAATCAGGCCGCACGGTTTCTGCGGACCAGACCCATTTCTTTGCGCGCGGCGCGGATTCCGCCTCGTTCTGCGAGATGAAAAAATCAGTGAGTCCCGCCTCGAGCCCCAACTGGCGCGCGCGGCCCAGCGCGCGCGTCACCCCCTCCCACACCGCTTCGTCTGCCGTCGGCACGGCGAGAAGAACGCCGCCGGCGCCGATATCGCGCGCCCGTTCAAGCTGGCGTCCCACGCCCTCCCCCAAGAGCCCCTCGCGGTCTGCGGCGAGCGCAATGCAGGGACGAGCCGCATTCGGCGGCGGCGCACGGAACTGCTCGTCGAGTTCCATCCCGCATGCGTTCACCGCCAACGCACAGCTTAACAGCGTGAAGCATGAACATGAGCCCGTCAAGTTGACCGTCATGCCGCCGACTTTAACATACTCGGCCGATATCCGCCACAGCGACAGCATGCCCCCCACATAAAAAAAATCAAAATCAATCATTTTCTCCTTGCGTATGCCGAAAGACCGTGAAACACTATCAACGTTAAATGGTTATATTTTCCTGCAAGGAGTGAAGAGCATGTCCTCCGAGCTATACAACGCGTTTACAGAAAGCGGGCCGCGAGACAGGAAGTCTGGTTTGGGCTCGGCTTTGGCAATCTGCATCGCCGGCGTGTGTTGGCTTTCGCTCAGCGCGCCTGCCGCATTGAGCCCGCCGCTCGCAGAAGACGGCTCGCGCGGCGGACTGGGCACGATCACCTCGTGGTCATTCGCCTCCAACAACGCAGGCCGCATCACGCTGCCTGGAACCGTTCTGGACCGCTTTGACCAGACCGGCACCCCCTTCTTCTCCACCTCTTTTTTCCGCGGCAACCTCTACCATGCCGACGCGGCCTGCACGCTGCTGGGTCACGAGTTTTACTTGGAACGAAACACGCCCGTCGAGGTGACGTTCAGCGTCTATGAGGGTGCCACCTCCGCAGGGCCCTTCATCCGGGTCGACGAGGCGACCGTTCTGGCCCCGTCCGGCTATGGGTATGTCGCAAGCGGACAGCGCGGCGTGACACTGCGCGCGGGCTACACCTATGCGGTCGGCGCGGCCGTCACGGAATCGGCGTATTTCCAGCGCCCCGCCGTCACCCTGCCCTTTGACAACGGCGACCTGAGTTGCGTGAACGGTCTCCTATTTTCTGGCATTCCCGGCGCCACTGTCAGCGCGTTCACCACGGCCGGCAACCCTTACCGGCAGCGCCTGCGCCTGGGCGGTCCGAGCGATGTCGTGCCCGGCGGCACCACCCTCATGCAGGTAGAAGGCGCTAGCGGGCGCATGCGCGGCAACCTCTACGCACCCTCACAAAACACCTGGCTGCTCGGACACGGCCTCTATGTGCCGCGCGACAGTGACCGAACGATGCGTCTTTTCGTCTACGAAAGCACCGAGCGCACCGGCACCTACGCGCGTGTCGATATGCAGACCGTCACCGTGCCGGCCGGCACGAACTACGTCGCGGTCTCCACCCGTATCCCGATGCAGGCCGGCCGTTTCTACATGATCGGTGCCTGGGGCAGCAGTTATTCCTGCTACCGGGCCAGCGGCTATTATGCCACACCCCAGGTCTTCTCATGGGGCAGCGCCATCGAAGGCTATTCCAGCTCTCTTCTGTTAAGCGGCCCTCCCGACACCTTCGACAAGTCATCCACAACCAACACCACCGTCTACTGGGGCTGCGTCACCGTCGGCGACCTGCCCGCCCTGCGCATGGACACTTCCGTTGCGAGCCAGATGTCAACCAACAGCGCCACGGTTCTGCTTGACACGCAGGGTTACGACAACCTCTATCTCGCCTTCGACCACCGGGAAGCCAGCGACGAGCCCCATGACGGGGACGGCGTCTTCGTCAGCGCCAACGGCACCTCGTTCCGCAGGATCTTGCAGATTGACACCACGTCGTTGGACTGGACCCGTCATGAGATCGACCTGATCCCGCTGGCGCGCGCCGCCGGCGTGCCGACAGACGGACAGCTCCATGT
>MWEJ01000004.1 GCA_002071025.1 Verrucomicrobia bacterium ADurb.Bin070
GTGCTCTTCATCTGCTTCAACGCGGACGTGATCGCGGCGGTGCGTCGTCAGTTTCCGGCGTACCGCGCGTACTGGCTGACCGGGACCGGTCCGCGAAACGACGGGAAGCCGGGGCCGACCATCGAGCAGATCCTCGCCAAGGCCAAGGCGTGCCAGGCGTCGGGTGTGGACATGCAGGACTCGGTGGCGATCACGCCGGACTTCATCCGCACGGTGAAGGAGGCCGGGTTCTCGGCCCATATCTGGACCGTCAACCGCGAACCACGCTCGCGCGCGCTGGCGGACATGGGCGTTGAAACCATCACCAGCGACTGCGGTGCGGCGCTTAAGCAGGCGCTGTACGGTGTGCCGGATCGGAAACGGGATGCGAATGGCGTTCGGAACTAATGTGTGAACGGGGTTGGACTGATGGTTAAACAGCGGGTTGCGGTGCTCGGCGTGTTGTTGGTGACCGGCGCATCCTGGGCGGTGGAGGCGGTGCTGGATCCTTATTACGATGTGGATTGGGACACGGTCACGTACCTGCATTCATTCTCGCATCAGCATGCGACGCAAAGCCGGTTACAGACGTTGCGCGAGATGGGCTACGGGCATCTACCGGTGTCCAACTATTACCCCTCGAAGCCCCTGTATCCCTTGCCCGAGGATTTTCGGCGGGCCAATCCCGGTGTGCTGGGCGCACCGAACGCGGAGCAGCACAGCACCACGGATTCGCCGGTCCATTTCAACGCCATCGGCAGCTACTATACGACCGGCTACGGCGAGACGCCGCGCGTCCAGCGGGACCGTTCGCCGATCGAGTATGATTTCCAAGGGCTGCATGTGTTCGACCCGGCGTGCGAGCCGTGGCGTGGTATCTACCGCCTCGACCTGTCGTTCGCCGCTGTCACAAAGGGCGGCACCGATGCGTCGGTTTTGCTCACGGTGGACGGGGCACGGCAGGTTTCTTACAAAGATTTTTCAGAGCCGGCCGATGGCGGCATCGTGCGCGACCGGGTGCTGACCCTGTCTTCGGCGCGTTCGCTGACGCTGAAAGCCGTGGCACCGACGATGCGCGTGCGGATCGTCTTTGACCCTGCGGTGGCGCGTGTCACCCAGTTTCGCCTGATGCAGGGGACATACCGTCCGTGGCGCGACGCTTTCCGGGCCGCGCTCGACGGCGAGACGCGGGACGCGGACGGTCGTCCTGTCGCAGGTTTGATGTTTCCGGAGGGAGGCGGTATCACGATCAACCATCCGACCGAACCGGTGTCGCGCGTGGCCGGCTATCTGGATTTTGACGCGCGCGTGCTGGGTATTGAGGTGTGGAACCAGCATGAGATGTTTGGTGGGCAGACGCTGGAAAGGGCCGCCGCGTTGCCCTTTTATACGTTGTGGGATGAGGTGTTGCGGACGGGCCGACGTTGTTTCGGTTTTTTTGTGAAAGACCATTGCCTCTTCGGGCGCGGGCGCAATGTGTTGCTGGTGCCGCCCGGCGGCGATGTGGCGTCGCGTGAACGTCAGGCGCTGTGGGCGTATCGAAACGGGTGTTTCTTTGGCTTGGTCGGAGCGATGTCGGTCGGAGCAGACGGCAAGCCGGCGGCCCCTTACGATCTGAGCGGTTTTCGGTTCACCCGCATGACGCTGCGCCGGGAAGAGGGCCGGCCTGTCAGCCTTGAGGTGTCGGTCGACGGAGCCGACACGCAGCGACGTCCAAACATGCAGATCAGGTTTCTCACCGACCAGGGGTTGGTGCACGTCGTGGACGGCACCGCGGCGACATTCGCCCTGCCGCAGGCGGCGGACGGTCGGGTGGCCTGCCGGTATGTGCGGGTTGAGGCCTTTGCCTATCCGAACACCCATTCGGGCGGTCAGGTGCTGACGCCGGCCGCATTCGCAGCACTGAACGTGTTCCAGATTGCGCGGCTGCATGATTTTCGGGGCGACAGTGGTGTGGTTTATATGGATGGCGATTCAGGAACTCCTTTGGGGATTGCGGATATGCTGTTTGCCCAGCCGATTCTCTTCCCGTGACGAGTGAACAAGCCCGGCAATCGGGTGCCGGTCAGCCTTTCCTGCGGACGGGACCGTCCGCGCCCCCAGTTCCGCGTTATTTTTTTCTCTGGAAAAACGCGATCGCCGCGCAACGCATCCCGACCGATTACGTTCCGAACTTGATCGAGGCGCCTGAATACGGTATGATGAAATTTGTTTTCGGATCATAAAAAAGCATGGGCGAGCGGAGGAAGTATGGCGGACAAAGGGGGATGGCTGTGTCTGATCGTGTCGGCGTGCGTGGCTGCGGTCGGGCATGCGGAGATGACGTTCTTTGCGCATTCAGGCAAACTGAGCACCGTGGCGCTGATCGGGGACGGCAAGCAGGTGGGAACCGGCACGGTCGGCGCGGTCAACTCGATGGGCGACAAAAAATACGGGGACGCTTGGAACATCGAGTTTTCCGGCATGCTGGATGTCAAGACCGCAGGCGCCCATGAGTTCGCCGTCACGTCCGACGACGGCAGCGCGCTTTACGTTAACAGCCGTGAGGTGGTCATGAACGACGGCCTGCACGGGCCGGCCACCCGCAAGGGAAGCATCGACCTGCCGGTCGGCCAACACCAGGTCAATCTGCTCTATTTCAACAACAATGGCGGGCACGATCTCAAGGCGACGGTCAAGGCGCCGGGCGGACAGGCGGTCGACCTGGCGGGGGCCTGCACGCCCGGCAGCAAGCGGCAGGATATGGCGGCTTTGCGCGAAAAGGCGCGCCAGCGCGAGGCCGCCGAAGCGCAGAAAGCGCTTGTGTCGATCTCGTCGCCCGAGGCGCTGGTGCGTTCGATCCGGCACATTCTCAAGACCAAACCCCGTGCCTACAAGAACGGGCGCGAGTATCTCAAACAGGCCGAAGCGTTTGTGGTCAGCATGCCCGCGCTGCTGGAGCGCAGCGAAAAGGGCGACGCCGAGGCCGCGCGGGAACTCGCCGCTTTCAGCGATCTGAAAGTCAAGGCGCTGATCGCGGATAATCCGTATGTTGATTTTGACGAGATGCTGGTCGTGCTGTCCGACAGGGTGGCGCTCAAAGCCAACTGGCTGGGCACGCACACGCTCGGCCCCAAGGGATATAAAAACAAAATCGCACGTGTCAACCTGCGCACAGGAGCGGTGGCTGACGTCTATGCGCCCAAGGACGGCGCGTATCTTGGTGAACTCGACGTGCATTATGACGGCAACAAGCTGCTCTTCACGTCGACAGACACCAACAGCATGTTTCAGGTGATGGAAGCGGGGGTGGACGGAGGCAATGTCCGCCAGGTGTCCACGATCGTCGGCCAGTACGTGCACAACTACGGAGGCGTCTATTTGCCGGACGAACGGATCGTCTTCAGTTCGACCGCGCCGATGATCGGCGTTCCGTGCATCGGCGGGTCGCGCACCGTGCCGAACCTCTATGTGATGGATGCCGACGGGGGCAACACGCGGCAGTTGACGTTTGAGCAGGATGCGGACTGGTATCCGACGGTCCGCGAGGACGGACAGATCATGTATCTGCGGTGGGAGTACACCGACATCATGCACTACTACTCGCGCATCATGATGACCATGAATCCGGATGGCAGCAATCAGCGCGCCATCTACGGATCGCAGAGCCTGTGGCCGAACTCGATGTTCAACGCCCGGCCGATACCCGGCGCGGCCGGACAGTTCGTCGCCGTGGTCTCCGGGCATCACGGCACTGCGGCATCGGGCAAACTCACGATTTTCGACACCAACAAGGGCTACGCGCACGCCGACGGCGTGGTTCAGCACATTCCCGGTTACGGCAAGAAGGTGACGCATGTGACCGTGGACCAGCTCTATCCGACCGTCAAGAAAGAGCTGCTCGGCCAGTTCCCTGATTTGCAGAAGGATGTGGATAAGCTCGTTGCCGAGCAGATGCCGCCCGAGTCGCAAAAAGACAAGGATTATCATGAGTTGAACAACGATTTCTTCAACACGTGCTACCCCCGGCTGAAGCACATTTATCCCGAAATGGCGCTCGACCTGGACACCCTGGTGGACGGCGTCTTCCCGCAGTTCATTCAGCCCTATCCGTTGAGCGCGAACTATTTCTTGGCGGTCGTCAAGCTCACCGGCCAGGGTTCGTGGGGCCTCTATCTGGTCGATACATTCGACAACATGGTGCCGATCGCGAATCCGGAGACCGGCGGATACCGCTATATGATCGAGCCTTACCCGCTCAGGAAACGCGCCCGCCCGCCCGTCATCCCGAGTAAGGTGAACCTGCACGACAAAGAGGGGGTCTGTTACATCCAGAACGTCTATCGCGGGCCGGGACTCAAAGGCATTCCAGAGGGGACGGTCGAAGCCTTGCGGGTCTTTACCTACGCATACGGCTACTACAACATCGGTAACCACCATCATATCGGCGTCGAGAGCGGGTGGGACATCAAACGCCTGCTGGGCACCGTGAAGGTCGAGAAGGACGGTTCAGCGATGTTTCGCGTGCCGGCCAACACCACGATCTCGCTGCAGCCGCTCGACAAGCAGGGGCGCGCCGTTCAGCTCTTCCGGAGCTGGCTGGTCGCCATGCCGGGCGAGAAGCTCTCGTGTATCGGCTGCCACGAGCCGCCGACGGAGCCGCCGGTCACCAGCAAGACCATCGCGTCCGGCAAGCCGCCTCAGGCCATCACGCCGCACCGTGCGACGGTCGAGGGGTTCGCCTTTGAGATGGAGATCCAGCCGATCCTCGACGCCTACTGTATCCGCTGTCATGACGGCAGCGATCCCAAGAAGCCCGATTTCAAAAACAAAGCGCTGCTCGACACCAAACGCGCCGAGGAACGCTTCAGCCATTCTTACCACGCCTTCCACCGCTATTTCCGTCGTCCGGGACCTGAGAGCGCGGGCACGATGGGAATCCCCTATGAATTCCATGCCTCGACCTCGGAAGGCGTGCAGCTTCTGGAAAAAGGCCATTACGGGGTGAAGCTCGATGACGACTCGTGGCGGCGCCTCTACACGTGGATTGATCTGAACGTGCCGTTCCACGGCAACTGGACATCAGTCTATTCGATGGACGCCGGGCGGCACACGTGGACCACCAACATCTCCGCGCATGCGGCGGCGCTGCGCGTGCGCTACGCCAACATCGACGATGACTGGGAAGCGGTCCCGGCCCAGCCCTATCCGGTCAAGCCCGCCCGTGAAAAAGGTGAGGAGCGCGCCGCACCGGTCCGGGTTTCAGCCAAGGGCTGGCCGTTTGACGCCGAAACCGCCAAGCGCATGCAGCGCCAGGCCGGCGGCGAAGCCGTCACGCGCACGCTCGATCTGGGTGACGGTGTCCGCATCACGCTGGTGCGTATCCCGGCCGGCGAGTTCGTGATGGGGAGCGATGACGAGACCGTCTTCGAGCAGCCGCGCCACCGCGTCACCATCGATAAGCCCTTCTGGATCTCCGAGAACGAAATCAACAACACGGCCTTTTTTGCCTTCAAGCCCGATCACAACGCCAGTGTGTTCGACCAGCAGTGGAAGGATCACGTGCGTCTGGGCTACTACGCCAACTATGCCGAGCAGCCCGCCGTACGCATGAGTTGGCTGGATGCCGACGCTTTCTGCGCCTGGGCGGCGAAACGCAGCGGCGCAAAGGTCGCGCTGCCTACCGAGGCGCAATGGGAGTGGGCGTGCCGCGCCGGCAGCGCGACGGCTATGTCGTTCGGTGCGGTGGGCGACGATTTCAGCCCGTTCGCGAACCTCGCTGACAAATCGATTGAGAAATACGCGGTGAACGGGGTTAATCCGGTCTTCAATAAGGGGCTGGTCGGCAACCGGGTCTTCGATTTCGTGCCGCGCGTTTCGGCCTTTGACGACAAGCAGTTTCTGGTGACCGGCACCAAACAGTATCAGCCCAACCCGTGGGGCCTGTTTGATATGCACGGGAATGTGGCGGAGTGGACGCGCAGTGATTACACGCGTTACCCGTATGCGCCGCGCAAGAGCGACTCCCGGCGCCCCGATCTGAAAAAGACGGTACGCGGCGGTTCGTTCTATGACCGACCGCACCGCGCCACCGCGAGCTACCGTCTCGGGTACGAGGCGTGGCAGGGCGTCTTCAATGTCGGATTCCGAATTGTCGTCGAGGAGTGATCGCGAGCTGAGGCTGCCGAGCGCATGAACGTGACGCGCTCGGAGGCAGGAGGATGGTGATAGCATGCTGGGTCGTAGGTGTCGTCGGATGAGGGTGATCGCGTGCGCGGCGCTGGCGGTTGCCGGCGTGTCGGGGGCGCCGTCGCCGTATCTGTCGCCGGGTTCCGTGGTGGCGGACCGCGCGGGCAAGCGGCTGTACGTGGCGTGCGAGACGGCTGGCGCGATCCTTGTGTTTGACACCGGCGACGAGAAGGTGGTGGCCCGGTATACGTTGGAGCAGGTGCGGCGCATCGCGCTCTCGCCGGACGGCAAGCGGCTGTTCGCAACGGCGGGTGAGGTGACGGGCCTACTCCACGAGATCGACTTGGCAACTGGTGCGCACCTTCGTTCGCTGCCGGCCGGGCACACGCCCGAGGCGCTGACGGTGAGCCCGGACGGACGGACGCTCTACTATTGCAACCGGTTCGCGCGTGACGATCAAAAGGATGTTCATGCGCTTGACCTGGCTAGCGGGCGGATCACGCACTCGGCGAAAGCGGTGCGCGAGCCTGCGGCGATCTGCCTCTCCAAGGATGGCAAGACGCTGTGGGTCGGCAATCACCTGCCGATCATGCCTGCCAACAGCCAGCATGTCTTTGCCGTGCTCAATGTGTTTGACAGCGCGACGCTGGCACCGGTGGCGACGCTCGACCTGCCGGCCGGTGCCTTCGCGGTGCGGGATGCCGTGATGAGCCCGGACGGGCGGTATTGTTATGTAACCCACTCCATCGGACGGTTCACGGTGCCGACCACGCACCTCGACCGCGGTTGGATCAACACCAGCGCGGTGTCGGTGTTTGAGGTGGCGTCGCGCACCTATGTGAATGCGGTGCTGCTGGACGATACCGTCAGGGGCGCGGCGAACCCGTGGGGCGTCGCGGTGTCGTCCGACGGGCGCTGGCTGTGCGTCAATGTGTCCGGCACGCACGAGCTGGTGGTGGTGGACGCCGTTGAAATGATGAAACGTCTGGCTGCGGCGGAACATCCGAAAGAGGTGGTCAATGATCTGGGCTTCCTGTACGGGGCCAAGACCCGCGTGCCGCTTGAGGGGCAGGGACCGCGTGCGCTGGCGGTGTGTGGGGAGCGTGTCTTCAGCGCCATGTATTTCGGCGATAGCCTGAACAGCGTCGAGCTTTGGGACGACGGTCCGGGCGCGGCCGTTGAACTGCCACTGGTGGACACCCGGCCGCAACCTGGGTTGGCGCGGCAAGGCGAGATGGCGTTTCATGACGCGACACTCTGTTATCAGCACTGGCTGAGTTGCGCGAGCTGCCATCCGGAAGCGCGGTCCGACGGCACCAATTGGGATTTGATGAACGACGGCATCGGCAATCCCAAGCAATCGCGCAGCCTGCTCTATACGCACCGTACCTCGCCGGTCATGATCACCGGCGTGCGGGCTTCCGCCGAGGTTGCGGTCACAAAGGGGTTCGCGCTGATTCAGTTTCATGAGCTGCCCGAGCCGCAGTTGGACAGTGTCAACGCTTATTTGAAAGCGCTGAAGCCGGTGCCGAGCCCGTATCGCAAGCCGGACGGCTCGTTGACCGATGCGGCGAAGCGGGGCAAGGTGGTTTTCGAGGGCAAGGCCGGCTGCGTGACATGCCATACGCCGCCCTATTACGGGAGCAAGAAGAAATTCGCGTTCGGTTTAGGGTCGGACAGCGAGCGCGACCGCGAATTCGCCACGCCGATTTTGATTGAAGTGTGGCGTACAGCACCCTACATGTATGACGGTCGCGCGATGACGATCCGGGATGTCATCACCACCGACAACACGAACAACAAGCATGGCCACACCAAGGGGCTGTCGCCGCAAGAGGTCGCTGACCTCGCCGAGTACGTCAACTCGCTGTAGCGCCGTGGTTGATGCGCGCGGCGGCGACGCCCGCGCCGAAGCCGTTGTCGATGTTGACCACGGTGACGCCTGCGGCGCAGGTGTTCAGCATGCCGAGCAGGGCGGCCAGCCCGTTGAAGCTGGCTCCGTATCCCACGCTGGTCGGCACGGCGATAACCGGTTTGTCGATGAGCCCGCCGACGACCGAAGGCAGTGCGCCCTCCATGCCCGCGACGACGATAATGGCGCATGCGTCGGCGAAGCGCTCCACGCGCGAAAGCAGGCGGTGAAGCCCGGCCACACCCACGTCGTAGACGCGCTCGACCGTCGCGCCCAGGCGTTCGGCGGTGACGGCGGCCTCTTCCGCGACCGGCAGATCTGAGGTGCCCGCGCAGAGCACGGCAATTTTGCCGGTGCGCGGCGGCAGTGGGATAACATCGCGGGTCAGAATGCGCGCCTCCGCGCGGTAGACGGCGTCAGGCAACTCCGCGCGCACCGCGGCGGCCTGCTCCGGCGTCACGCGCGTGGCAAAGGCATTTTGTCCAGCGTCGTTCAGCGCGCGCATGATCGCGACGATCTGCGACGCAGTCTTGCCCGCGCCGTAGATCACCTCCGGCACGCCGCAGCGCTGCTGGCGGGCGTAGTCGGGTTTTGCGAAATGCAGGTCGTCGGTCATGCGGCCCCCGTTATACGATCAGCGCCTCGTCGAGCTTGGCTTTGAGCTGCTCCAACGTGAGGCGTTCCTGCTGCATGGAGTCGCGGTCACGGACCGTCACCGTGTCGTCTTCGAGCGTCTGGAAGTCAATGGTCACGCACCACGGCGTGCCGATCTCGTCTTGGCGGCGGTAGCGGCGGCCGATCGCGCCGCTCTCGTCCCAGAACGCGGGATAGCGGCGGCGCAGGTGCTCGAAGATGCCGCGCGCCTTGTTGTAGACCTCGGGCTTGTTTTTGAGCAGCGGGAAGACGGCCACTTTGACCGGCGCGATACGCGGGCTGAAGTGCATCACGATGCGGGTGTCCTCTTTCCCCTTGTCGTCGGTCAGCTTCTGCTCCTCATAGGCGTTGCAGAGCAGCGCGAGCATCATGCGGTCTACGCCGGCAGAAGGTTCGATCACATGCGGCACGTATTTGCCTTCAAACAGTTTGGTCGTGAAGGCGCGTGCAGCGGCCTCGTCCTTGCCGCGCGCGCACCATTCGGACGCGACCTTGTCGGCGAACGCAGCCTTTGCGGCGTCGTCCAGTTTCGCGGCCGCGAGCTTGAGCGGCTCGTCGAAGACCTCCATGCTCTTTCCGCTGTGCTTCTGGTGCTGCGAGAGGTCGAAGTCCGAGCGCGCCGCGATGCCTTCCAGTTCCTGCACGCCGAAGGGGAAGCTGTACTCGATGTCGACGCAGGCGCGCGCGTAGTGGGCCAGCTCCTCGGGCTTCTGCCAGTACTCGACGAACGACGCCTGGGGCAGGCCGCACGCCACGATCCAGTCCTTGCGCCGCTCGACCCAGTATTTATGCCACACTTCCCAGCCCCACGAATCCTGCGGCACCGAGAGATCAGGCTTGTCGGCCATGGTGGTGACGCGCCCGCAGATCAGTTCGACCGCCTCGTCGGGACGGATGAAGAATTCCAGTTCCATCTGCTCGAATTCGCGTGAGCGGAAGGTGTAGTTACGCGGCGTGACTTCGTTGCGGAATGACTTGCCCATCTGCGCGATGCCGAAGGGCACCGCCATGCGGCTCGTGGCCAGCACGTTCTGGAACTGCGCGAAGATCGCCTGCGCGGTTTCCGGGCGCAGATAGGCGATGTTCGCCGGGTCATCGATCGGGCCGACCACCGTCTTGAACATCAGGTTGAACGGGCGCGGCTCGGTCAACTCGCCGCCGCAGTAGGGACAGGGGGCGACGGCGGGCTGCGGGGCCTTGGCATTGGCCAGCAACGTGTAGAGCGCCTGCACGGTGGCGTACGGCGCGGGGTCGGCCTTGAGCGTCTCGAAGGCGGCGGTCAGCGTGTCCGCGTCGAGCACGGCGGCCAGATTCGGCGCGAGGCCCTTGGCCTTGCCTTTACACCAGCCCGCGACTTTAGCGGCGTCCGCGCCGCCTTCCAGCAGCGCCAGCAGGCTCTGCCCGGTCTCGCCGTCGGCCAGGATGTCCCACACCTGGTCGGCACGCATCAGTTTCTTGCAGGCGCGGCAGGTGCACATCGGGTCAGAGAAGGTGTCGAGGTGGCCCGACGCCTTCCAGATCGCAGGGTGCATGATGATCGTGGCGTCGAGGCCGGCTACATCCTCGCGGTTGCGCACGGTCGTTTTCCACCAGTCTTCCTTGATGTTGCGCTTCATTTCGCAACCGAGCGGGCCGTAATCCCAAAAGCCGTTGATTCCGCCGTAAACTTCCGAGCTGTGGAAAATAAACCCGCGACGTTTGCACAGCGACGCAATGACATCCAGACTGCTTGTATTCGACATAACCATCCTTCACTTGCGAGACGCAAAAATGCGTACTAAAAAAAGACTGTTATCTTCGCCCAAAAACGTGCTCTCGGCAAGTGAAATCCCCGACAGTGAAATCCCCGACAGTCCATTCGCGTCCATGCGCATTACGCGCCGTCATATTTGCGGAGCAGCGCGGCTTCAAACTTCTTGAGCGGTCGCTGGCGCAACATGACGACCTTGTAGCCGCGGAAGCGCCACCATTTGCGGACACGCAGTTGCCAGAGCAGGATTTTCTCGCGCGGGGCGCCGAGCGACTCCGGAGCGAGCCGCGCCCAGTGCTTGTAGATGCCGGAGAGATCGAGCCGTTCCAGCACCTTTCGCAGGCGTGCCGGCAGGCGACAGGTGGCGACGGCCGACTGGAAATCGATTAGGATCGGTTTGCCGTCCGGCGTGACCAGGATGTTGTTGGCGTTACGCAGGTCAAGATGCACCACCTGCCGGCGGTGCATGTCCCTGACCTGCGTCTCCAGCCGTGCGAAAAATGTGGGTGGAAGTTCGCCCGGAGCGAAGGTTTTGAGCGCGCGGCTCGGGACAAAGCGCTGGGCCAGCGCGAAGCGGTCGAGGCGTCTTGTCGCCGCCGGCGTGTAGCCGCCCGTATCAACGCGCTGCAGAAACGCGCATTCGCGCCGCGTCATCCAGATGCCGAGCGTCCAGCGCAGAAGCAGGGGGCGGGTGCTGAAGTCTTTGACAAACCACTCGTCACCGGCCATGACGCGCCAACAGTCGGCATTACACCATCTGCCTTTGTGAATGCAGGTTTTGCTGTGCTTCGAAAAACTGTCGCGATCAAGTTTCATGCTTGGCGGAGACGGTGAACCGTTAGGATACGTCCCCTTTATACGATGTTCGCGAGGCTGTGTGCAAGCCCAGACGTCGCTTCTGGATTGAGTTACTGAACCGGTTCGCGTACACTTCACCCTGCAATCCGCAAGCGGGTTGCTGCGCGGCACGCAGGCAGCCGGAAAGAAAGGAACAGAGATGAAGCGCAGGACGGGAGAGGCGGTGGTGGTGATGGCCGGATGCTTGGGACTCGTCTGGACGGCCTGTGCGCAGGCCGAGGGGGTGCCGATCTGGCCCGCCGGTAAAATTCCCTTGAAGACCAGCGACGCGGCGGAGCGCGTGACGCCGTCAAAAGACGATATCGTGCGGCTGACGGATGTCAACGAGCCGACGCTGACTGTGGCGCTCGCGCCGGATGCCGGACGGCCGGCGCCTGCAGTGATGATCTGTCCCGGCGGCGGATACGGCATTCTCGCCTGGAACCATGAGGGCACCGAGGTGGCCGCATGGCTGAACGCGCAGGGCATTTCCGCGTTTATTCTCAAATACCGCGTGCCCAAGAACCGCGACGCCGCGTTTTGCGATGCCCAGCGCGCCCTCGGCCTGATCCGCGCGAAGGCCTCCGCGTACCGCGTGGATCCCAAGCGGATCGGCATCATGGGGTTCTCGGCCGGCGCGCATCTCTCGGTACGAGTCAGCACGGATTTTTCGAAGCGCTTCTACACGCCGGTCGATGAGGACGACGCGGTGTCGTGCCGCCCTGATTTCGCGCTTATCATCTACCCGGCCTACCTCTATCGCGACGGGTTCACGCTGGTTCCGGAACTGCCGGTTACGGCTCAGACGCCGCCGACCTTTCTGCTTCAGGCCGAGGATGACAAGCCGCATGTCGACAGCAGTTTGGCCTATTTCATTGCGCTCAAAGCCGCAGGTGTGCCGGCCGAAATGCATCTTTTTCCGGATGGCGGCCACGGGTATGGCCTGCGCAAGAAACAGAAGAGCACCGATGTCTGGCCTGACCTTGCGACCGCGTGGCTCCGACGCGTGACGCAATGACATGCCCGCTCTGCGGCTGGCGCGAATGATCGAAGGGGATGACTCTCAACACTCAAGTTATCGTTATGGACAGGACAGAAACCAGCATGGATCAACAAGAACCCATTGAACGGAACCTCGGTGAGCAGCCCATCGCGCGCGTGATGGCGGACGCAGGAATCAAGCCGCACGATCTTGTGGCGGCATCGACGGTGCCGATGACACACAAGATGGTCGCCCGCGCCTGCAAGGGACGCCGGTTGACCCTCAACACGCAAACCATCGTGCTGAAGGCCCTGCAGGCCGCAACGGGCAAGTCTTTCACGTTGGACGAGCTCTTTACGTACCGCTGAACGGGCGGACTTTCATTCATTCAGTCAGGGGGAACGACATGGGATATTCCGCGAGTTTTCGCAGCAGCGTGCTCGGGCTCTGCATCGCCGGCGCGGCGTCAGCCGCGTGGCCTCAAACACTCCAGCCTGTGCCGCAGGCCGATGTGGCGCAACTGGTCGAGCGGATTCACGCCTGGGACGCCGCACGGCCGGCCCGCCCGCGGCGCGTGCTGGTCTTCTGGCGCTGCGAGGGGTTTGTGCACGGCAAGGCGCTGGAGTACGGGAACGAGACATTCAAGCTCGCGGGCAAAGCGTTCGCGGCGGATTTGTCGAATGACTACGCGGTCTTCGCGCCGGAGAATTTGGCGAAGTATGACGCGGTCGTTCTCAACAACACCACGGCGCTCGACACCCGCGAACATCCCTTTATCGAGCCCGCTCTGATCGACTACGTTCAGGCCGGCAAGGGCTTGGCGGTGATCCATGCGGGCGCCGACAATTTCTACAAAGCCGAGCGGGCGGCCGAGATGGTCGGCGGCCGCTTCTGGGGCCACCCGTGGGGCAGCGGCGGGACCTGGTCCTTCAAGCTGGATGAGCCGGGGCATCCCCTGAACCGCGCGTTCGGCGGCAAGGGGATCTCGTTCGGAGACGAGATCTATCAGCAGCAGTCGCCCTTCTACAACCGCGCGAAGCTGCGCGTGCTGGTCTCGCTTGACCTGTCGGATGCCGCGACCGCCGCCGCGAATGGCCAACGCCGTGCGGATAAGGATTACGCCGTTTCTTGGATCCGCCCCTATGGCAAAGGCCGCGTCTTCTATACCTCCTTCGGCCATGATCAGCGCGCCTTTCTCGACAAGGCGGTGGTCGTCCACATTCTGGACGGCATCCAGTACGCGATCGGCGACCTCAAGGCGGATGACGCGCCGGGAGGGCTTTCTGAGTCCGACCTCGCCCGCGTGCGCGGTGCCTCCGACGAGCATGCGAACGAGGTCTTTGCGTTTCTTCAAGACACTGTGGCGCACACGTACCACGCGCGCACGGCGTCGGCCAACCGCGCCAAACTGGAGGCGTTGCTCAAGGATCCGACGACTTCGACGCACGGCAAGCGCGTGATTCTGCGCATCATGCTGAGCATGGGCGCACCTGCGGATTTAGATCCGGTCGCGGCCTGTCTGTTGCCGCCGGAGACTCGCGACTGGGCCGCGGCGCTGTTGGCCGGCACGCCCGGCAACGCGGCGGCGCAGAGCCTGGCGCGGGCGTTGCAGAACCCCGATCCCGCGCTGCGCCTGACCGTGTTGAACGCGCTGGCGATCCGGCGCGACGCCGCAGCGGTCGCGCCGCTCGCCGCGGACCGCGACCCGGCTGTGGCTGCCGCAGCGTTCGCCGCGCTGGGCCGGATCGGCGACGAAGAGGCGCTGAAGACGCTGGTGAAACCGGCCGCTGCCGCGCATGAACCGGCCCGGCTCAGGGCGCTTGCCGCCTGCCTTGGCACGCTGGGCGACCAGGGACAGGCCCGCGCGGCGGTGCGAGCGGCCAAGCCGATCTTCACTGAATCGTCGCATCCTGGTGCGGTGCGGGCGGCCGCCGCGCGCGTATTGCTGTTGGCCGACAGACGTTTCTTTGAGTTCGGCATGAAAGACGTGTCACCCTTGGTGCGCCAGACGGTCATCCGCGCGGCGGACGACGTACCGGTCAATGTTCTGGCTGACGCGCTCAAGACCGCCGCGCCGTCCGAGCAGGCCATGCTGGCGGCCAAGCTGGCGTCGCGGGGCGACGCGGCGGCGGCGGACGCCGTGGCCGCGCTGCTCGCCAGCGATCAGGATGCGGTGGCGGTCGCGGCGTTGCAGGCGTTGACGCGATTGGGCACGGGACGCCATGTGTCTGCGATTGCGGCGCTGATCGGGCACGAGGGGGCGGTCGGGCGCAGTGCGGTCGAAACGCTGCAGGACATGCGGGCGAAGGATGCGGGGGCGGCGCTGTTCGCACTGGCTGAACGCGAACCCGACCGTCAGGCCAAACTCTTGCCTGTGCTGGGCGAGCGGATGGAGTCGGCTCTGCTGCCGAGGTTCGCCCCGTTTGTGACCTCTGACCGCGCGGAGGTGCGGCGCGAGGCGTGGAAGGCGTTGGGCAAGGCGGCGGATGAACGGAACTGCGGCACGTTGCTGGCTTGGCTGCCGCAGATCCGCGAGGAGGAGTTGAATCAGGCAGAGGCCGCCGTACGGGCCGCTGCCAAGAATCTTGAACCGGCCGCGCGCACATCGTCCTTTGTTGCGGCGTGGGGCAAGTCGGGGCCCGTTGCTAAGCGCGCGCTCGCCTCGTTAATGACCGGTTACAGCGATCCGGCGTTCCTGGCGCCCCTCACGGGTGCACTGGCCGCTCCTGAGGCGTCTGTGCGCGAGACAGCGTTGCGCCAACTGGGTGAATGGCCGTCGATGGAGCCGTTCGCGGCTTTGAAGGCGGCAGTCGCCGCGCAGGGCGACGCGGCTCTCAAGCAGGTCGCACTGCGGTCGGCGCTCAAACTGGCCGCCGCGCAGGGCGGGGCGGGCGCGCGCGACCGTTTTGTCGAGCTGTTCAAGGTGGCTCCGGATGACAAGGGTCGTCACAGCGTGGCGGACGCGGTGTTCCGGCGCGACGGCATCGACCTGTTTCCGCTGCTTCGCGGACTGTTTGACGATGCGGCGTGCGGCGGCGCGGCCAAAGCCCTGTACCGTCGGTTTTACGACGAGAAGCTGAAGCAGCAGGCGGCGCAGCCTCTGCGCGAAATCGCGCCGGGCAAGTGGAAGGCGAATGCGTCGCATGCCGGCCGTGACGCAGCACGCGCGTTTGACCGTAAGCCCGAGACGCGCTGGTCCTCCAACCGCGGGTCGGAGAAGGGCATGTGGTTTACGCTGGACTTGGGAGAAAGCGTCTTCGTTTCGGAGGTCGTGCTCGACACCGAGCGCTCCGGTAACGACACGCCGAACGGCTATGAGGTCTTTGTTTCGGCCGACGGCAAGGCGTGGACCGGACCGGTGGCGAAAGGGGACGGCAACCACAGCAAGAAGACGGTGATTCCGCTCTCTGTGCAGACGAGCCATCTGAAGATCGTGACGACCGGCGGCCGCGGCGGGCTGCATTGGTCGATTCACGAGATCACGGTCAAGGCAGGGCTTGACCAGAAGAAAGTGGATGAGATCCGCGCCGTTGCGGATGCGATCCGGTAAACGCCAGCCCTTCCGTTTAACCCTTTTGTGCGAGAGACAAACATGAACCTGTCACGCAGAACCTTTCTCCGCGGCTCGGCCGCGACCGCCTCGGCCGCTCTTTTCAACATTGTTCCCGCGCGCGTGCTCGGCCAGAACGCGCCCAGCAACCGCATTGCCATGGCGATGATCGGTGTCGGCGGCATGGGGCGCGGCAACATGGGCTCGTTCCTCGACATTGAGGATGTGGCCGTGCGCATCGTGTGCGACGTCAACACCAAGAAGATGGAGGACGCCAAGCGCAGCGTCGATGAGCGTTACAAAAATGCGGACTGCCTGATGATCAAGGATTTTCGCGACGTGTGTGCGCGCGCTGACATTGATGCGGTGATGATCGCCACGCCGGACCATTGGCATGCGTTCATCGGGACGTTTGCGGCTCGCCACGGCAAAGACATCTATGGCGAAAAACCGTTCACGCACGATCTGTTGGAGGGGCGTGCGCTGGTCAATGCCGTCCGGCAGCACGGACGGGTCTGGCAGACCGGGAGCTGGCAGCGGTCGTCCGGCGAGATGCGCCGCGCGGTCGAGCTGGTGCGCAACGGACGCCTCGGCCGGATCAGCCGCGTGGAGGTGGGGCTGCCCTCGGGCGGCCGTGGACGTCCGGCCGACGCTGCCGCGCAGGTGCCGCCGGAACTGGACTGGAATTTCTGGCTGGGACCGGCGCCGTTCCGTCCGTTCCAAGGCGTGTATGACTGGGACTGGCGCTGGGTGCTTGAATGGGGCGGCGGCCAGATGATGGACTGGATCGGGCACCATGCCGACATCGCGCAGTGGGGGCTTGGCCGTGACGCCACCGGCCCGGTTTCGTTTGAAGGGTATGCGCCGTTCGAGCCGGACGGCATCTACGACTCGCCCAAGACCTACCGCTACACGTGCCGGTATGCCGACGGTGTCGAGCTGACGGTGGCCGACAGTTCGCAGGTCAAGAGCGGCACGACCTGGTACGGCGAGAACGGGGCGTGGATCTGGGTGGACCGCGGCCGCTACGACGCCTCGTCGCCGGCGCTCCGCGACAGCAAGATCGAGGCGGGCGAATTGCGCTTACGCAGCCCCGGGCATCAGCGTGATTTCGTCGCCTGCGTGAAGAACCGCGATACCACGCTGACGCCGGCCGAGGTCGCGCACCGTTCGGCCAGCATCGGGCATCTCGGCCAGATCGCGATGCTGACCGGGCGCACGATCGCGTGGAATCCCGCGACTGAACAGATTCTCAACGATCCTGCGGCGGCGGCCCTGCTGGGGCGTACGCCGCGCAGCCCTTGGTCGCTGAGCTGATCAGAAGGCGATGTCGAGGATCAGCGGCAGGTGGTCGGAGCCGATGGACGGTCCGAGCCTTCGAGCCACGACATGCACGTCGGGCGAGTGAAAGACATGGTCCAGCGGAATGCGCGCGACCGGCGGCAGGAAGGTCGGCCAGGTCGGTTGCAGGCAACGCCCGCTCGCGCTGTCGCGCAGGCCGCTTCCGGCCAGAAAGGCCTGGAAATGGTCGGACCACGGCGTGTTGTTGAAATCGCCGGTCACGATGCAAGGGCCTTTGATGCGGCGCACGCGTGACGCCAGCCGCTGTGTGTGCTGGTTGCGCCCGAGCCAGCGGGAGCGGTTGTAGGGGGCAAAGGGATGGGTCCCGATCACCGTGAGCGGACGCCCGTTGGCGGTCAGTCGTGACTGCGTCGAAGGTACGGCGTCGCGCACATCCAGATAGAAGATCTCCGCCGCGTGCGCATTCGTCCTGCAGTAGATCGCGGCCCCGAAGTTGTCCTCGCGCGGCACGGCGGCAAAAACAGGATAGTCGTTGGTTAAAACCGAGAGGTCGTTCAGCCAGCGGAGGTTGGTCTCTTGCAGCACGATCACGTCGGGCGCTTCACGGGCCACGAGGCTGAGCAGCGCGGCGGCGTCGCGGTTGCTGGTGAGAACGTTGGCCTGCACGATGCGGATCTGAGCGGACGGAGCGTCAGCGGCGGGCGGCTGCCGGGGCGTGGCGGTCAGGCAGAGCAGCAGCACCGGCAGCGCGTTCACGGCGGCGAACGTCGCGCCGGCCGCCGCGTGGTGCCAGTGGCGCGCCGCGAATTCGATGAGCACATAGAGCGCGAAGCAGCCGGCGAGCTGCAGCTTGAAATGCGTGAAAAGCTCCAGGAACCAGGCGTGCCGGCCGAAGAGTCCGGCCAGCGTGACGAGCACGCCGTACAAGGCGGCGCGCTCGGCAAGCCGGTGCAGGCGGGCGAACAGGTGGCGGGCCGCAGTGTTCATGAGGATGGCTGGAGTCCGCAGTGGCGCAGCAGCGCGTCGACCGTCGGGGCGCGTCCGCGGAAGCGCCGGTAGACGGCCATCGGGTCTTCGCTGCCGCCCAGCGCCAGCAGGGTGTCGCGGAATCGTTGGCCGGTAGCACGAACCGCCGCGTCATCTGTCAGGCCGGCCTCTTCGAAGGCGGCGAAGGCGTCGGCCGAGAGCACTTCCGACCATTTGTAGCTGTAATAGCCGGCGGCATATCCGCCGCCGAAGATGTGCGTGAACGAGCAGAGGAAACGGTCTTCCGGCAGCAGGGGAGTCGGCAGATAGGCTGCGGCATTCAGGCGCTTGACGGCGTCGGCGTCCGGCCACTCCGGTCGCGGATAGCGCGCATAGAGATCCATGTCGGTGGCCGCGAAAAAGAGCTGGCGGCACATTGCGGTGGCGGCGCGGTAGTTCTTGGCGGCGACGAGTTTGTCGAAAAGCGCGTCCGGCAGCGGTTCACCGGTTTCGGCATGGCGGCTGAGCCCCCTGAGCGTGGGACGGTCAAAGCACCAGTTCTCCATAAACTGGCTGGCGATTTCGATGGCGTCCCATTCAATGCCGTTTACCCCGGAGGCGTCGGGCTCTTCCACCGTGGTCAGCATGTGCTGCAGCGCGTGGCCGAATTCGTGGAAGAGCGTGTTCACCTCTTGGAAGCGCATGACGGGCGGCTGGCCGCCGACCGGTACACTCTGGTTGCAGACCAGTACGGCCATGGGGAGTTGTAGCGTGCCGTCGGCGCGGCGGTCGCGCGTGCGGAAATCGTTCATCCACGCGCCGCCGCTCTTGGTCGCGGGGCGGCTGTAGGGATCGAGGTAGAAGCAGGCGCGTGGCGTGCCGTCGGCGTCTGCGACGCGGAAGAAGCGCACGTCGGGATGCCACACCGGTGCTTCGCCGTCCGCCGGGGTGATGGTGATGCTGAAGAGGCGTTCGGCCAGTTGGAAGAGACCCTCCAGCACGCGCGGGAAGAGGAAGTAGCGGCTCAATTCCTCGTCGCTGTAGGCATAGATGTGTTCGCGCTGGCGCTCGGCCCAGAAGGCGGTATCCCACGGTTCCAGCGTCGCGCCGTCGAAACCCTGCGCACGGGCGAAGGCTAGCAGGTCATCAGCTTCGCGCAGTGCGGCGTCGCGCGCGGCGCCGGCCAGTTGCGCAATCAGGGCGTCGACGGTCTCGACCTTTCGCGCGGTTTTGTTGGAGAGGCTGAGTTCGGCATAGGAGGCGTAGCCGAGCAGGGCGGCCATCTCGCGGCGCAGCGAGAGGACCTGTTCGATGAGCGGGGTGTTGTCGAGATCGCCGCTCGCGGCGCGCGTGGCCGAGGCGCGGCAGAGCCGTTCGCGCGCGGCGCGGTTGCGGCTATGCATCATGAAGGGGGCGTAGACGGCGTGATCGAGCGTGATGCGCCAGGGGCCGGCCTCGGCCGTGGCCTGCGTCTCGCCGGCGTCGCGTGCGGCCTGCGCGGTGACGGCGAGCAGGGCGGGCGAAAGGCCGTCCGCCTCGTCGCGCGTACGCAGGGTGAGCGTGAAGGCCTTGGTCGCGTCCAACACATGGTTGCGGAAGTCGGTGGCGAGGCGTGCCAGCTCTGCCTGGACCTCGTTGAAACGCTGTTGCCGGGACTCGGGCAGGCCCACGCCCGCTTGTTCGGCGGCCTGGAGGGTCTTCTCCAGAATGCGGCGCTGAACCGGGGTCAGGCAGGGGACGTTGCGGTCGGCGTCGCGCAGCGCGCGGTAGCTCGCGTAAAACGCGCGGCTCTGGCCGACGCGCAGCGAAAAGGCGACGAGCGCAGGCTGGAGCGCCTCGTGGACGCGCCGCCAGGCGTCGCTGTTCATGACCGACAGCATGTGGCCAAGCAGGCCCCACGCGTCGAAGAGCGGGTGGCAGGCGTCATGCAGCGGACGCATCAGGCCGGTCCAGGTCGGCGTGTGTCCGCGCTCCAGAGCGTCGACGGCGCGGGTCGCATCGGCCAGCAGGCTTTCGAATGCGGTCGCGGCGTCCTCGGGCGTCATGCGGTCAAAGGCGGGATAGTAGGGGATGTTGAGGAAAGGGGACATGGCTGGGAAGTTGGAGTTAGGAGTTAGGAGTTAGGATTTAGGAGTTGGGAGGAAGGAGGAAGGAGAAAGGAGGAAGGAGGAAGGAGGAACGAGGAGGAAGGAGGTGGGAGGGGGGGAGGAGGGGAGGAGGGGTTAAGAGGCGGGAGGGGGAAAGGCGTTGTGATCGCGCAATTTTTTTTCAACGGCTGGGTCGGGCTGTAAGCGGTGGCTGCGTGTCCAGAAAAGGATCGCCTCGCTGCCGCGACCGATGGCCTTGAGGACATCGCCGGCATGGTCGAAAATCTCGGGCTCCTCTTTGTCAAGTTCAGCCGCTTTGAGCAGCCATTGCAGCGCCTCGTAGGTGCGTCCGAGCCGGTAAAGGATCCAACCTTTGGTGTCGAGGTATGCGGCGTTTTCGGGCTGCTGGCGCAGGGCGTCGGTTACCAGTCGGTCGGCCTCGTCCAGGCGCGTGCCGGCTTCGGCCCAATGGTAGGCGAGAAAGTTCTTGAGTTCGTGCGAGTGCGGATAAGCGGCGAGGGCGTCCAGAAGGATGTGCTCGGCCGCCTGCTCGCGCTGCGCGGCTTCAAGCAGCGCAGCGTGCCAGAGATAGACACTCTCGCTGGGGAAATACCCGAGGCGCATGCGTTGCGCGTACGCCTGGCTGAGGGTGTCGGCTGCGGCTTCCGCCTGGTCGAGCGCCTGGTAGGTGGCGGCCAAGATGAGTCGGTCTGCGTAGGCGCCGTCGGGGTCCGCTTGAATGCGCCGGGCCAGCCGGTGGGTGGCGTCCGGGCGCGCCGCCCAGAGCGCGCCGAGCCGCAAGATGGCCGTGTTCACCTCGGGATTCAGGCGGTAGGCGTCGAGCAGGACCGTTTCCGCCGTGTTGGTCTGCCCCAGAAGCAGCCGGTTCTCGGCCGCGAGGGTCAGAAGCGCGGCGCGTTCGGCCGCGTTGGTGCGAAGCGGCAGGGCCAGATCGAGGCAGGAGAGAGCGCGCGCGGCGGTCTGCGGGCCTTCGCGCGTGAAGTGGATCGCCCACTGCACCGGCACGGCGGCGCTCTTGGCATCGTTGAAACGGGTTTGCAGGTCACGCATGACGCGCAGGGCTTCCGCGTCGCGGTCTGACTGGAAGAGGAGCCGGATCAGCGCATGGCCCAGTTCGCGCTCATCGGGACGCAGCGCGAAGAGTGCCGCGCAATGGCGCGCGGCGTCGTCCGTACGTTCGCTGGCTTCTGCCAGGCGCGCCGCTTCAAAACGCAGTTCAACCTCTTCGGGATGGCGCGTCAGAAAAGGTTCCAGGGCGCTCAAAGCTTCTTCGAAACGCGCGTTGTCCGCCAGCGCGCTGATGAGCGCTTCCAGCGGGCGGCGGTTGTCGGGATCCAACGCGACGGCTTGACGAAAGGCTTCGCAGGCTGCCTGCCGGTTCACGTTGGTGTCGCCCTGCGTGCTGCTCTCCAGCAGGATGCCCTTGGCATAGAGCGCCAATGCCCCGGCCTGACGCGCATCGCGTTCCGGCAAGGCGAATACCGCCGGGCGTGCGGGCGTCCGGGGAAAACGACACCCGCACACCAACACGAGGCCAAACACAAAAAAAACAACAGAGGCCGATCCGATCGGCCGGTTAAACGCGGCGCATCGAATCGGTCTCATATCGCTTCTCCCGATAATGGGAAGATCCGGCTGCGGCAGATGCGCAGGCCGGTATTCCAGAAAACAAGTTCGGAAGGCGCACCTCGGCCGCCTTCCCGCGCATATGCACGCCTTGCGCGCGCCTTACTTGTTCTTGTGGCGCTGAGACTTCAGGCGTTTCCGGTACTTATGCTTCGACATTTTCGCACGGCGCTTTTTCTTGATTGAACCCACGTTTGTTCTCCTGGAATGACGTGGCCGCCCGCCCGGGCCGCCACGCCGTGTTGTGTGTTAAAAGATGACTTTGTTCAACGGCAACTCGATGATGCCGGTGGCACCGGCGGCGCGCAGCGGCGGAACGATGTCGCGCACGACTTTCTCTTCGACCACGGATTCGACCGCGAACCACTCGGCATCGTTGAGCCGGTTGATGGTCGGCGCGTGCAGCGACGGCAGAATCGCGGACACGGTCTCAAGCTGCGCGGCCGGCACGTTCAATTTGAGCAGCACGCGCGACTCGGCGGCCAGCGCGCCCTGCAGCAGCATCGCGAGCTGCTCGATTTTTGCGCGTTTGGCGGCATCCGTCCACGCCTTCTTGTTGGCGATCAGACGTGTGGTGGAGGTCAGGATCGTCTCAACGATGCGCAGATTGTTGGCGCGCAGCGAGGAGCCGGTTTCGGTCAGCTCCACGATGGCGTCGACCAGTTCGGGGGCTTTGACTTCAGTAGCACCCCATGAGAACTCGACTTCGGCGGTCACGCCGTGCTGGGCGAGATACCGGTTGGTCAGGCCGACCGCCTCGGTGGCGATGCGCTTGCCCTGCAGGTCCTTGACGCTCTGGATCGGCGAGTCGTTGGGCACGGCGAGCACCCAGCGCACCGGGCGCGACGTGGCTTTGGAGTAGCACATCTCCGAGACTTCATGCACGTCGGAGTTGTTTTCGTAGATCCAGTCGAAGCCGGTGATGCCCGCGTCGAGCAGTCCAAGCTCGACGTAGCGGGAGATCTCCTGCGGGCGGATCAGGCGGCATTGAAGCTCGGGATCATCCACGCTTGGCACATACGAGCGCGAACCCGCCTGCACATGAAATCCCGCTTTCCGCATCATGTTGAAAGTCGCGTCCTGCAAACTTCCTTTGGGCAAACCCAGAATCACCGGCATGTCTCTTCCTTGTTTCGCTTCCGTCACCATTGATTAAAGGCTTTTCATCTTATCGGATTCGGACGGTCGAGGCAAGCGGAGGGGTGGTTTTTTTTTAAGGCCGGTGCCAGGTGTCAAGGTCGGTGTCAGGACGGGTGTCAGGGAATCAGCTCCGGCTCTAAGCAGTGTACCGTTCGCGCCGACAGCCACACAGGCGTGCGGGCCGATGGCAACGCCCGAAAGGTAGTTCAACGTGGGCGTCGCCCGCGCCACCCAGTTGCTGGCATCTGCGCTCGTGAAGAGGTACCCGTCATCAAACAAGTCTGCAATCGCAGGTCCGCCGCCAGAATCTTTTCAAGCTGGGCCTTCAACGGTGCCAGTGATGACCCGAAGAAAAAGGGAGGGGTCGCTTCCGCCTCGCGCTCATGGTCCGCCACGCGGGACGACTGCCTCGCAAGGCGGGCGCGCTTCATGACAAGCGGGAGCATCGAAAAATCAAAGGGCTTGGCCAAAAAGTCCACGGCGCCAAGCCGCAGGGCCTCAACCACGCATTCAACCCCGCCCTGGGCCGTCATCACAATCACGCCGCACTCCCGTGAAATAAGCCCCTCACGCATCACGTCTAACCCGATGCCGTCCGGAAGGTTGATGTCCAGCAGCACGAAATCGAATTCTCTTGCCTTGAGATCGTCTCGCGCCGCGGCAAGACTGTCAGCCCCCGTGACGTCAGCGCCAAGTCAAATGCCTGCCGGCCCGTTTGCTTTTGGCGTTTGGCGATCCCGTCGCGAGTTCTGTTTGCACTGGACAAGGTGCGTAAAAAGAGCCATCATTCCGGTCCATAACGATCCGTTCGCGCATGCAGCAAATGCAACGCCGGGAACACAAGGAGAACACTCGCGTATGAACAATCCGATTTGGCTGATGACGTCCGCCTTTCCTAAACTCACGCTCGCGGAGGTGATCGCGCGCGTCAAGGCTGTCGGCGCGCAAGGCGCCGAGCTGTGCGTCTTCCGACGCGACGGCACGCGCCGCGACCATGTGGCCACGCACCTGGATTACGAGGCCTTCTCGCTGGAGGACGCCAAGCGCGTGCTCGACACCTGCGCGAAAGAGGGCATCCGCATTTCGGTCGGCGCCTACGACAACCTGCTGGCGGGCGATCCCGCCGAGTGCGAGGCGAACCAGAACCATATCCTGAAGTTGATCCGCATGGCGCATCTGTTGGGCGGCGACGCCAACGACGTGTGCGTCGGCACGTTCGTCGGCTATAACCACGAACTCGGCAAAGAGGACGGCGGTTTCGCGAAGAATCTAGAGTTGTATGCCAAGGTCTTCACGCCGATTGTCAAGTATGCCGAGAGCCTGGGCGTGACGCTGGTCTACGAGAACTGTCCGATGGAGGGCTGGCGTCCGGCCACGGCGCCCACCACCTACAACAACCTGCCCTGCACGCTGGCGGCCCGCAAGTTGATGTACGCGCTGATTCCGAGCAAGGCGCACGGCGAGACGTATGATCCGTCGCACGACGCTTGGCAGAACATCGATCCGGTGGATGTCATCGCGAACACCGATTTCTCCCGCCTGCACCGCGTGCATGTCAAGGGCACGCGCAACCGTGCCGGCAGCCTGGCCGCGATCCAGTGGGGCCGCCTCTACCCGATGCAGCAGGTCGATGCCGAACTGGCCCGGCGCGCGGGCGTCTGCCAGCCGGCCTGCGAGTGGGACCGCCACCACTACGATCCGAAATTGCCGGGCTACGGCGGATCGGACAGCATCGACTGGACCGCCTTCTTCAAGACGCTGATGGGCAAGGGTTTCTCGCGTCCTTTCGTGATTGAGAACGAGGCCGATAACTCGTCGCACACCGGCAACGCCGCCGCAACCTTGCAGGGCTTCGCCTCGACCGTGCTGTCGATGGCACCGGCGATCTGGTCGCTCGACGCCGAAAAGGGATGGTGGTTCAACCCGAAGCACCTCTCCGAACTGAAGCCGGTTGCGGCCAAGGACCTGCCTGTCGTGACGATGAAAGAGCTGGTCTGATCCGACTGTACGCTTGCAGCGACGTCGCGCGACCCGCGCCTGCATGGCGCGCGCGCGTCTTCCTGTGCGCGGGACGACCGGATGAATGGATACGCAATGACCCAAAAGAAAACGATCAATACCGACCGTGTGGCCGCGCTGGTGCGCGACCTGCTGGTGGAACTCGGCGAGGATCCTGAGCGCGAAGGACTCAAACGGACGCCTGAGCGCATGGCAAAGGCGCTCGCTTTCCTGACCGGCGGCTACCGGCAGACCGCGCGGCAGGTGCTGAACGGTGCCGTGTTTCAGGCGCACCTGAACCACATGATCATCGTGCGCGACATCGAAGTCTACAGCCTGTGCGAACATCATGTCCTGCCTTTCTACGGGCGGTGCCATGTCGGCTACATCGCCAAGGACAAGGTGATGGGGGTCAGCAAGATCGCCCGGATCGTGGACTGTTTCGCGCGCCGCCTCCAGATTCAGGAGCGTCTGACGGAGCAGGTTGCCCGGTCGGTGATGGATGAGGTGCAGGCGGCAGGAGTTGGCGTGGTGATGGAGTGCCGCCACCTGTGCATGATGATGCGCGGCGTGGAGAAACAGAATTCGGTGATGACGACCTCCGTCGTGTTGGGGTCATTCAGGACCGATCCCGCCACGCGCCAGGAGTTCATGACGCTGATCAATCGGTAGCCTGTTATGCGGATCGCGCTTTCAACCAACTGGAATGCCGCGCGCCATGAGACGGGCGAGCCGCTGGTCGATGAAATCCTCAACATGGGGTTCGATGCCCTGGAGCTGGGCTATCACATGACCGAGGAACTGGCTGCCGGCGTGCGCCGCAAAGTTGAGGCCGGCGCGGTGGCTGTGGACAGCGTGCATGCCTTCTGTCCGGTGCCTGTGGGCGCGCCGCACGGCTATCCCGAGCTCTATCTGCTGGCGTCGCAGGATGATGACGAACGCGCCATGGCTGCGATCCTGCTGCGCCGCACGCTGGCGTTCGGGGCTTCGATGGGCGCGCGGGCCGTGGTGCTGCATGCGGGCCGTGTCTTCTTGAACGCCTGGTTCGGCAATCTGCACACCGGCTCGCTGGTCGAGGCGTTGGAGGCCGAAGGCTCGGTCGAGGCCCCCGCGTATCAGCGCCTGCTGGCCAAGGCGCGGCGCCGGCGCACGGCGCGCGTCCGCAAGTGTTTCGACCGCTTCTGCCTGACGCTCGATGCGCTGTTGCCGGAGTTTGAGAAGGCGGGTCTCGCGCTGTGCCTGGAGAATCTGCCGTCGGTCGAAGCGTTTCCCGACGAAGGCGAGATGGCGATGTTGAAACAGCGCTTCGACACGCCGGCGCTGGCCTATTGGCATGACATGGGGCATGGCGAAGTGCGCGCGAACCTGGGGCTGATCCGTCACGCCGACGCGGCGCGGACGCTCCTGCCGTTCACGCGCGGCATCCACATCCATGACGCGCTGCCGCCCACGCACGACCATTTGCCGCCCGGCGAGGGCGCGATCGACTTTGCCGCCTTTGCTTTTTACGCGCCGGACACCGTTCTCAAAGTGTTCGAACCCGCGCCTCGGGTCAAACAGGACGATCTCGTCGAAGCCCTGCGCTTCGTGCGCCGAACGTGGGCTCAGGCGACGACTCCAGCCCTTTGATGAGGGGGGCTGGTTTCAGGTTTTGGATTGGGCGTTAAAAGTTGAACGTTGGGCGTTCCTCCCTCCTCCCTCATCCCTCATCCTTCCTCCTTCCTCCTTCTCTCACCCCGCCGTCCGCGCGAAGAACGCTTCGAGGGCTGCGATGTTTTTCTCGGCATCGAAGCGTGACTCCACCGTTGTTCGTGCCGCACGCGCCAGCGCGTGCGCGGTGTCCTCGGCGCGAAGCAACTCGTCCAGCGCGTCGGCCAGCGCATCCGGATCATCGGGCGGCACCAGCAGGCCGTTCCGGCGGTTTTCAATGACTTCGCCGGCGGCGCCGGCCTCGGTTGTGACGACTGGCGAGCCGAGCGCCATCGCCTCCAGCAGGATGTTCGCGATGCCGTCGCGGTCGCCGTCGGCGGCGCGGCGTGACGGCAGCGCCACGGCGCGCGCGGCCATCAGACGTGCGCGGATCTCCTCCTGTGGGAGCCAGCCGGTGAAGGTGACGGCGGCACCGAGCGACAGCCGTCGCGCGAGCGCGTGCAGGTCGCGCTCAAACGGGCCGCTGCCGGCGATCACACAGGTAAAGTGCGTGCCGCGTCGGGCAAGAATCGCGCAGGCGTGCAGCAGGGTGTCGATCCCCTTTTTGGCCTCCAGCCGGCAGGCGGTGAAAAGGGTCAGGCCGTTACGCTTGGGATCGAAGGGAAAGTTCGGCAGCGGCAGGCCGTGATGGATGACATGAACCTTTTCCGGCGGAAGGCCGCAGGCGGTCACCGCGTTTGCCGCCTGTTGCGAGCAGGCGGTCACGGCAGAGGCGGAACGCAGGCGCCGGTAGAGCAGGGGCGGCAGCACCGCGAAGACATCACGCGCGTGGACGGCGCAGCTCCAGGGCAGGCCGGCCGCCTGTGCCGCGAGGGCGGTCAGGTCGGCGGTGATGCCGGCAAACTGCGCGTGCAGCAGGCGCGCGCCGTCGTGACGCACAATGTGGAGCAGCGAGGCAGCCTGCGGCAGCCGGCGCAGCAGGCGGGCAGCGGTCATCGGCGAGCGCGGCCACTCTTCGCGCAGGCGGCAGCCTGCGGCGCGGAGCAGCGCCCTGCGGTCTGCGGCAGGCAGCGCCTGCCACATGAACGGTAGCGCTTCAGGCTCGCCTTTCAGCATGCGCACGGTGAGCGGCCAGCCGCGCTGCCGCAGCAGGTCCAACTCGCGCCGGATGAAGGTTTCGCTGGGCGCGGGCTGGTCGAGCAGGCAGGTGATGGGAAAAGGCGGCATGGGCACTCTGTGTGCTCTGTGGTTACATCATTCAAGGTTGCGGGGGGCGCAAATCGATGTCCGCCGGTATGGCACGAATCGACGCGCAGAGCAGGTCGACGGTCTGGGCCGCGTCGTCCAGGCTGATGACTTCGACCGGGCTGTGCATGTAGCGCAGCGGGATGCTGAGCTGCGCCACCGCCGCGCCGGAACGCGAGAGGCGCATCGCCCAGGCGCAGGTGCCGGTGCCGCGTCCGCGCACCTGGCGCTGCACGGTCAGGCCCGCAGCGGAGGCTGCATCGGTGACCAGGCGGTTCACGGCGGTGTGGTAGGTGGGCCCTACGCCGACAACGGGGCCGCCGCCCAGGCGGATGTCGCCCGCGACCTTGCGGTCCTCCTTCTGGGCGTCGGTGGCGAAGGTCACGTCCACGCACAGGCCGATGTGCGGATTGATGTCATAAGCGGCGGTGATGCCGCCGACCAGACCGACCTCTTCCTGCACGCTGGCGACCATGTGCAGCGCGACCGGGAGTCGCTCGCCGGCCAGGCGGCGCATGGCCTCGGTCACAATGAACGCGCCGATGCGGTTGTCAAAGCCGCGGCACGCCACACGGTTGTTCGCGAGCGGGCGCCAGCCGGCATCGACGACAGCGGGGCTGCCGAGATCCACGAGGTCCAGCGCCTCCTGGCGCGTGCGCGCGCCGATGTCGACGGCGATATCCTTGATCTCTTGCGGCGCGACCTTTTCCCTGTCTTTGGCGGACATCAGGTGGGGCGGACGCACGCCGAACACGCCGAACACGTTGCCGTGCCGGCCTTGGATCACGATGCGCTCGGCCGCGATCAACGGCACGGTCACACCGCCGAGCGGGCACATGTAGAGGAAACCGTCGTCGTCGATGTACTGCACCATGAAGCCGATTTCATCGCAGTGGCCTTCGATCATGACCCTGAGCGGCGCGTCGGGGTTGAGACAGGCGCGCAGATTGCCGTGAACATCGATGGCAAGATGGGGGACAGCGGCTTGCTTGAGATAACGGGAGAGCAAAGCCATGCCATCGTGCTCGAAGCCGGTCGGGGTCGGCAGCGCAACGAGGGCGTGCAGGAGGTCGAGAGCGATTTGATCCATGTCAAACTACCTTTCGCGTTAAAGAAGAGGGCCGAGCTGTCAGGGCCGATGAGACAAACAGTTTACGGGGTACGGGCCCAAACATCAAGCGGACGTGCTACGCAGCCATCTTACATTGGAATTGCGTGCGCTGGGGGCCGCTGATACACTGGCCATACCCTTCAGATCAGCCCGGTTGGCGGCATCAGGCACGAAGGGCGAGGTCTATGCGAAAAGCTAAAATCAAGCGAATCGAGCGGATTGAGCACTACCTGGTCCGCATTATTCAGCAGCCCGGCGCGGATCAAGGCCATCCTTGGGCCGTGCGCATGCTGTTGAGTCTCCTCAAGGGGATTTCCCAAGTGTTCAAGGGCGTGGTGCTGGCGCGGCTCTTTCTATACAATGCGGGCATTTTCCGCCGGTATCCGCTCGGATGCCAGGTGATCAGCGTCGGCAACATAACGGCCGGTGGCACAGGCAAGACGCCGGTGGTGGAAATCTTTGCGCGCGAACTGCAAAAGTCGGGACGCAAGGTCGCGATCCTGAGCCGCGGCTACCGCAAGAAAGAACTGCCGTGGTATCAGCGGCTCTTCAGCGAAACCATCGAGCCGCCCCGCGTGGTGAGCGACGGCAAACGACTGCTGCTCGACAGTGAGATGGGAGGCGACGAACCCTACATGCTGGCCAGCAATCTGCCGGGCGTGGTGGTGCTGGTCGACAAGAACCGCGTGAAGAGCGGACGGTACGCCGTCAAACGCTTCGGTTGCGATACGCTGATTCTCGACGACGGCTTTCAGTATCAGAAGCTGCGCCACCGGCTGGAGATCGTGCTGGTTGACAAGACCAACCCATTCGGCAACACCCATCTGCTGCCGCGCGGCGTGCTGCGCGAGCCGATCCGCAATCTCAAGCGCGCGGACTTCATTTTCATCACCAAGTCGGACGGCCACTCTGAGGCGTTGCGCCAGCAGATTCGCGCTTTGAACGGTCGCGCGGAGATGATCGAATGCTGTCACCAACCCCGTTTTCTGCAGAATGTATACACGGCGGAACGCGTGCCGCTGGAGTGGCTCAAAGGGCGTACGGTGACCTCGCTCTCGGGCATCGCGGTACCGCAAAGTTTTGAAAATTCGTTGCGCCTGATGGGAGCGCGCGTGATCCATTGCGAACGTTACGCCGATCATCACCGCTATCACGCGCAGGAGATCATCGATGCGGTCAACCGCGCCGCCGACCTGCACGCCGACGCGCTGCTGACAACCGAAAAAGACGCTGTGCGTTTCCCGCGGCTGGAAACCACGCCGGTGCCGGTTTACTATGTGCGCGTGGACATCGAACTGTTGAGCGGCTCGGAAAATTTTCACGAGGCGGTGGAGCACATCTGCTTCCGAAAAAACTCGCAGGGAAGGACCGCGTCAGCGGGGCGGACTGCGGCACGTGCGACGGCGTCCAGCGAGGAGAAACGCTCGTGAGCGCCGTGCCGGACACGCGCACCGAACGCATGCAAGAGCCCGCCACGCGCGTGTTGCGCGCAGTGTCGGTCGTGAGCCTGATGACGGCGGTCAGCCGCGTGCTGGGGCTGGTGCGCGAGATCGCGATGGCGTATTTTTTCGGCACGTCGGCGCTCAAGTCCGCGTTCGATTTGGCATTCGTGATTCCGAACCTGTTCCGCCGCCTGTTTGGCGAGGGGGCGCTGTCCAGCGCGTTTGTGCCGGTTTTCAGCGAGTCATTGGTGAAGGAGGGCCGCGACAGCGCGTTGCGGTTTGCGGTGCGCGTGATCAGTCTGCTGGTGGCGGTGCTAGGGGCGGTGACCGTTCTGGGCATCCTGCTGACATGGCCGCTGGCCGGCCTGCTGCCGTCCGACAGCCGCTGGCTGATTCCCTTGCCGATGCTGCGCATCATGCTGCCGTATGCGCTGTTGATCTGTGTCGCGGCGCTGCTCTCGGGGATGCTCAACGCGCTGGGGCGTTTTGCGATTGCCTCGCTGACGCCGTTTCTGCTCAATCTCATCTGGATCGTGACGCTCTGCGTGGCGTGCCCGTTGCTGCGCGGTCTGCCGGACACGCAGATCATCGTGTTGAGCTGGGCAATCCTGGCCGCCGGACTGGCGCAGGTGCTGTTCCAACTGCCGGCGCTGGCCCGCGAGGGGTTCCGCTTCCGGCTGAAATTCCGTGCGCTGCTGTCTGATCCCAAGCTGCGGCGTGTGCTGACGCTGATGGCGCCGGCCGCGCTGGGCATCGGCATCATTCAGATCAACGTGTGTCTCGACAAATTTCTGGCGTTCTGGGCGGACCCCGCCGCGCCCGCGGCGCTGGAGTATGCGGAGCGGATTGTGTATCTGCCGCTGGGCATGTTCGGCACGGCGTTTATGACCGTGCTGCTGCCGACCTTCTCTCGCCAGGCGGCTACGGGCGATACGACGTTGATGCGCGAGACGCTCGAACGTGCCATCCGCAACTTGGCGGTGATCATGGCTCCCTGCTCCGCCGCGCTGCTGGTGCTGGCGTTGCCGGTGATCTCTCTGATCTACAACATCAAGGGCGGGCGTTTTGACGAGACCTCGGCCGTGCTCAGCGCGCGGGCACTGGCCGCCTATGCGCCGGGTCTGTTGGTTTTCAGCCTGCAGAAGGCGTTGACGCCCGTGTTTTACGGGCTGCAGGATCTCAAGACGCCGGTGCGCGTGAGCATGATTGGACTGGTCTTGAACGTGACGCTGAATGTCACGAGCGTGGCGGTGTTGCCTCACGGCTGGAAACATGTCGGGATCGCGGGATCGACCGTGCTTTCCAGTCTGGTGAACGGGGTCATGCTCGCGGTGCTCCTGCGTCGGCGCGGCGCGTTTTTGCGTATGGCGGGTTGCGCCGGCGCCGTGGTGCGCGCGGTCCTGTGCGCCGCGCTGATGGCGTTCGCCGCGCTGGCAGTACATGCATGGTGCTGGCACGTGCTGGCACAGGACGGGACGCTGGCCAAAGGAGCGGAGATTGCGGCGATGGCAGTGACCGTTGCGGCGGGCATGGCGGTATACGGCGGAGCCATGGCGGCGGTGAGCCGCAGCGAATTGCGTGAGATGGTCGGAGATGTGCGGCGGCGCAAGACGAGGAAGGGGGCATAAGATGGAGCCGAAACGACTGGTTGTGGCGTGCGGCGGAACCGGGGGACATGTATTTCCCGGCTTGGCGGTGGCTCGGGAATTGAAACGGCGCGGGCATGAGGTGGAGGTCTGGCTGTCCGGCCGGGACATCGAAAGCGCCACGCTGCACGGCTGGGACGGCGCGGTGTTCGCGACCGGCGCCCGCCAGCTTTCGCTGCGCACGCTGCCGGCCGCGGCGCGCGCGTTCTGGACCTGCCTCGGCGGTGTCAAACGGTTCCGTCCCGACGCGATGCTGGCCATGGGCAGTTATTCCAGCCTGCCGCCGGTACTGGCCGCAAAGCTTCGGAGCGTGCCGGTCGTGCTGCATGAGGCCAACGCCGTGCCGGGCAAGGCGGTTGAATTCCTTTCGCGGTACGCGGTGGCGACGGCGGTGAGCTTTGAAGAGACGGTCCGGTGGCTGCCGGGACGTGCCACGCGGTACACGGGATTGCCGGTGCGCGCCGACCTGGCGGGGCAGCCGCGCTTCAGTGAGATTCCAGAGGGGACGTTTACGGTGTTGGTGACGGGCGGCAGCCAAGGCGCGCGGCGGGTCAACGAGCTGGCCGCTCAAGCGATGTGCCTGTTGAAACAGTCGGTGGAAGCGCCATTCTTTGTGATTCACCAGTGCGGCGCGGCGGATGAAGCGCGTATTCGCGAAACGTATGCGGCGGCGGGCGTTGCGTCCATGGTGCGGGCTTTCATTGCGGACATGGGGCGCGCGTACGCATCGGCTGATCTGGTGATCTGCCGCGCCGGCGCCTCGACGTGTTTCGAGCTGTGCCTGCTGGGCAAGGCCGCGCTCTTGATTCCCTTGCCCACTGCGGTGCGCAATCACCAGCATGCCAATGCGGCGGCGCTGGTGCGCAGCAACGGTGTAGACGAGGGCATTCAGCAGGAGTTGACCGGCCGTTCGTTGATGCGCTATGTGAAGACTAAAATGGACCAGCCCGTGCTGTTGGAACGCATGAGCCAAGCAATCCGTGCGCTGGCCGTGCCGGACGCGGCCGCGCGCGTGGCGGACGTGCTGGAAGAGGCGACCGCCTCTAATTGAAAAAGATAAGGGTTCCCGAATGCCCGCGACGGAAACTGACTTCGAGCCGCGGCGGAAACTTGGCGGTGTTCTCTTTTGAGGACAGGTTGTCACCCTGCGGCCCGTCAAACGTCCGGTAAAGCGCCAGCGACAGAACGCCGTCCGTGTCGGCACGGACGGCCTCCAGCAACGCCCGGCTGCTGAAGCCGACGGTTGTGTTTTCAAGATTGGTCGAAACGTCAAAGCTTCCCACAGGCGCACCGCCAAAGATCTTGCTGACATCAACGGCCTCATCCACGGTATCGTCCCAGGCGTCATTCACCCCAGGCCAGAGATTTGTCTCGTTGAAGTTTTCCGCTTCGGCATCTTCGGCAATGACGGCCGCGTAAATGGCGTGATTGGTGCCCGAGCCCTCGTCAAGAAGATCGATTTTGAAGGTGGCGTTGGTCAAGACCATTTTCTCGTCCAGCGTAGCGAGGTCGGAGACGTCGAAGCGCAGGAAGGCCACACGGTCCAAAGCAGAAGGGATAGAACCGTTATCGTTCTTGATCACCATCATCGTTTCTGCATAACGAAACGCATTTGTGTCGTCCCGCCTGAGGTAGGTGTCGTCCGTTGTCGCGAAAACAAACCTTTGCGGTTGCTCCAGAGGGGACATGGCGGGGCCGTCTCCGGTCGGAGCAGGCAGAAAGTTCCGCTGGAACACGAAGGCGTCAACTGCGGCGCCGTCCTCGCGCTGACTGAACCGCAATGTATAATGACCCGCCTTCGGGATCAGCCAGTCGGCGGTGTATCCGGAAGCACCGGCCTCATTGACTTCCGGTTTGCACGTTGACGTCCACGGGAGCAGGGCGAAGTCATTGGTCGTGGGGCCCCCGGCGAATTCATACCAGTCAGCAATCTTGTTGGTGGGACTGTTGAAAACTCCGTCGGTCCCGTCTTTCAATTCCTCGATATCCACAAACATTGAATCGGAACTTCCGGCGGTGTCGGCGGTCGTGCAGTTTTTGCCCCAGCGGAGATAGAGCCTGTAGGTGCCCGGCACGCTGATTTTCATCCGGTATGACACCGAAGGCGGATTTGTCGGACTTCCCCCGGACGAGTTGTCGGGCAGGCACTGGATGTATGCAGCATTCCGGGCGTTGGTGAAGGTGCCAGCACCGGCGCTCTCCAACGGCACGACATACCAACTGTTTGAGACGCTTTTTTCGTATCGGTACGTGCGGCTGGAATAGATCTCGCCTTCGCCCGCCACCACGCCGTCGACCTCGTGATAGACGACATCGGCCCGCGCCGGCGTGAGCGACGTTAGCGCCCATCCGGAGGCAAGCGCGAGAATCGTGAAAACCGAAGATCCTGTACACGTAGCTTTTTTCATCGCCAGTCCTTTCTGGGTAACGTGTTCCAACAAGCTGCCAGACGGCCAACCCCGGCACCCTACTGTGCGGCCGGCCGTTTGCTGTCCATCATCTGGTTGGCGAAAATCTGGAAAAAGACCTCCTGCAAGACGGCCCGGCCTTCGCGGTTGAGGCGTTGCAGCGCGGCGATCTCATTGGACTGCACGCGCAGCGAGGCGGTCAGCGTGCGTCCGTTGTGTACGATGCCGAACGTCGCGCCGTCACCGCCGCGGGGCAGCAGCCGAGCCTGCTCGGGTTTGATTTCAGGCATGATCGTCACGGTGTGCCGCACCAGGTCCGCCGCGCACAGGAAGCCTCCGAAGCTCAGGTCCGGGGTCAACGCCGGATCCTGGCCGCCGATCCGGCGGTTGAGCGGCAGCGGCCGCGCGGCAAAGGTCTCGGGCGGCAAATGTTCGTCGATCGCGCCTTCCGGCCCGATCACGGTGACGCAGTGGCCGTTGTGCACGGCACACTCCAGCACGGCGCGTTTCAGCAGCAGCGACAGCAGAATATGGCCCAGCGAAGGGTCGGCCGGCGTCTTGTCCGCCTGCGCCATCTGCGGCGGCTGGAGCGTGACCGTATAGGTCTCGATGGCTGTCGCGCCAGCCTGGCGCCGCCGCAGACGACTGAAGGTCACGGCGTTCGTGCAGCCGGCGTCAGCGAGCATGCGGATCGCGGCTCGGGCCGCAGCGGGATCTTTAACCGGCAGGAGTTGGACCCAACAGAGGCCTTTGCCGTCGCGGGTCGGCGCGACATAATCCAGCCGGTCGCCCGTGACGGCCGGAGGCGGCAGGCGACCAGAGGTCGGCACGAGCAACCGGTGTCGCTGCGCACCTAAAAAGGGTGTCCAAAGATCGGGCCGGTCGGCGGCGCCGAGCGACATGAAGAATGCGTTGTCGGGCACGGCGTGCCAGAGCGGTTCGGACGGCACGCGCCACGAGGCGAGCAGCGCGTCCAGCGCTGAGCCCTGCTTGGCGGTGGCGCGCAGCGTCACCGCCAGCGCCGCGCCCTCCAGCGTGAATGAGAACGAAAGGGCCTCGCACGCGCGCAGCAACCGGCCGAGATCGATGATTCTTGCCGCCTGAGCGCTGCGCGCGCCGGTCAGATCCGCCATGCGCTGCGGATTCACCAGGATGCGGAAGGTGCCGGGCAGGCTTTGCGCCGGTGCCTCAAGGAATTTTGAGCGATTCTGCCATGCCCAAGTCAGCGCGGGGCGCGAGACCGAAGTGAACAGGTGGCGGTCCGCCACCGCCACCGCCACGCACGGCGCTCGGTTGGTGTCGGAGGGGGCTTCATAGAGCGTGAAGGCGTCTTGCGACTTGTGCCGCGCATAGGCGGCTGCGAAGGCCTGTCGGATCATCGTTCCGTCGTCGGTCAGGGGGATGATAGCCACGTTCGCGGGATTGTCAGGCGCCGGGGGGGCGTCGGAGTCGACGGACTGCACGATTTTTAGTGTTTCAGATGCTGCGATGCCGGCGTATGCCGGCAGCAGCAAGGCCTGCGCGAGACGGGCCTGGACCTGCTCCTGTACCAGCGGCAGATCCGAGATGCGGCTGAACGCGGCAGCGCCGTAGTGGATACTTTGGATGCTGTCCGCCTCCAGAATGCCGATAAACAGACGTTCCGCCCGGCAGGTGAAGGTGGTCAGCAGGATGGCAATCAAGACCAATGGATTGACGGTCATGGAGAAAGATTCCGGTTCAGCGCCGGCGTTTGGGCTGGGGGTGGTAGAACATCAGCATGACGTTTTTCAGGTGTTCCGCGAGATTCGGATCGCTGCCGAAAACGTCGTCCTCCGAGCCGCAGGTCTTGCTCTGAATGTTGGCCGAAACAAAAATCGCCTCATTGGTGTTGATGCTGTCGCCTTTGCGGCGGTCTTCAAAAAGCCCTTGGTCGACCAACATCTGAAAAATGCGGTTGACCTCTTCGCGCGGCAGCGTGATGCGTGATTCTATCACATCGTTCCAGTTCGGGTCGTTGTGATTCGAGGCGAAAGGATTGGTCACCAGCAGGCTGCTGCCTTCGCGCACCGTCACGATTCCGTTGCCGTCCATGCGGACGGCCACGCGCTGAATCGGTTTGACGCGATAGTTGTAGTGGCGGATCGAGACCCAATTGAGCCCGGACTCTTTAACGGCGAAATAGGGGTTGTCGATGAAACTCGCGCACCCGCTGACGACAGTGACCGCGAGCAACACGCCGAGGCGCTTACGTTTTCTCATGTCAGATCAGTTCCTTGATGTACTTGTTTTTCAACAGGCGCCAGACGACCACGATAAAGGCGCTGAGCGGAATCGCCAGCAATACGCCCAGCAGCCCTCTAAAAACCACACCCCAGAAGAGCAGCGAAAAGATGATGACCGGATCGCTCAGCCCTGTTTTCTTGCCTTGAATGCGTGGCGTGATGAAATAACCATCGAGCACCTGCACGACACAAAAAACAGCGAGCACCAAAACCAGCCGCACGACGCTGCCCGCCTCGCCGAAAAAGGCCATCGGCAGGGTGACTGCCAGCCCGACGACATTGCCGAGATACGGAACAAGATTGAAGCATCCCAAGGTCAAGCCGATCAGGAATCCGTAGGGCAGCCCGACCAGCCAGAAGCCCGTGCCGAACAGTAGGCCCTGGACAAAGGCGATCGTGAGCTGGCCGCGGAAAAAAGCGACGATGATCGTGAAGAACTCGTCGATCAGATACGTGACGTCACGGCGCGTGGCAGGCTTCAGGAAAGGCAAAAACGTCTCCGCGTTGCGGCCGGAAAAGGGTTGGGCGGTCAGGAAGTAGATCAGATAAACCGGCACCACCAGCCAGCCGACCAGCGAAGCAACATAGCGGATCGCGCCCATGCCGACCGAGAGCGCTCTGCCGCCCACGTCATTGAACGAGATCTGCTCGGCCAAGGAGGCGATGAAAGCGTGCGGGTCGGCCAGAAGCGGGATTTTTTCCTCAAGTCCGTACTTGGTGAGGAAAGCCTGCAAGTCCGGGTGGGAAGCGGTCATGGCGTCGGTGACCCGTTCGGCCAGCGTGGGCAGGTATTCGACCAGCGATACAAGCTGCGTCACAAACAGCGCGCCAAAAAAGAATAGCAGCGCGGCCAGCGGAAGCAGGATCGAGAGAAAGAGCACCGGGATGGCCAGCAGATTGGACCGTCGCAGCCGGCGGTGCAGCCAGAGGTAATAGGGCTTGAGCAACAGCGTTAGGATCAGCGCGACCAGCAACGGGGTGAGGACCACCGAAACCGCCGAGAGCAATGCGAGCAAAGCCCACAGGATCAGCGCGATGAAACCGGTGACCAATGTCGCGCACAGCACGGTGATGCCGGCGGCGACAATGCCGTTCTGTCGCTCCGTGAACGAGATCGCCGGGCGCTGATCGGAAGGATTGCGGATGACTGGCATGGGGAAAACTCCTCGTTCCCATTAAGGTTGCCGCCAGTATACGCCGCTGCCTGTTGGGTGTAAACCGTCGATTGCCTCTACCGCTTCGGCAGGTGGATGCAGGCGTTGTGGAACGCGTGCGCCGCCTCCATCCACGCCTCGGACATCGTCGGGTGCGAATGGATGGTGCGCCCGACCTCGTCAACCGTGAGCTCATTGCGGATGGCGAGCGCGGCCTCGGCGATCAGCTCCGTCGCATGCGCTCCGACCGCCTGCGCGCCCAGCACCTGGCCGGAGGCGGCGTCGCAGATCCATTTGACGAAGCCGTCGGTCTCGCCGGCAGCCATGGCTTTGCCGAGGGCCGAGAAGGGGAAGGTCGCGGTCTTGACGGTGAGGCCGAGCTGCTGCGCCTTGGCTTCGGTCAGGCCGGCAAGTCCGATTTCGGGCGATGTGAAAATGCAGGAGGGGCAGAGCTTTTCAACGTGCGACTTCAGGCCTGCCGCAGCTTCAACGGCGGCTTCGCCCTGCTGGGTCGCGGCATGGGCGAGCTGGATAGAACCGGTCACCAGGTCGCCGACCGCGAAAATAGAAGCCACGTTGGTGCGGCCCTGCGCGTCCACCGGAATCGTGCCGCGCTCGTCGATCTTGACACCGGCGCGAGCGAGATCCAGCGCGGCGGTGTTGGGACGGCGTCCGACCGCCACGAGCAGGAGATCGCCGGTGACGGTCTGATCTTTGTAGGTGCCGCTGACCGTACCGTTTTTGACGGCGATATCCATGAGCGGGGCACCGGTGAGGAGCGTGACGCCCAGCGCCTCCATGCGCTTGCGCAGCACGCGCCGCACATCGCGGTCGAGCACCATGACGATGTCCTCGAGCATCTCGACCACCGTGACCTGTGTGCCGAGCGCGGCCGCCATGCAGGCGAACTCGCAGCCGATCACGCCGCCGCCCAGAATCAGGAGGCGATCTGGCAACGCTTTGAGGTCGAGAAACGCGCGGCTGTCCATCACCCGCTTGTCCTTCGGCAGAAAGCCCGGCATGGCGGCGTCGCTGCCGGCCGCGATGATGATCGAGGCGGCGCTGAGCCAGCGCGAGGTGCCGTCGGGCTGAACGACGGAAAGCCGGTTCGGTCCCTCGAAACGGGCCGCGCCGGCGATCAGCTCGACGCCGTTGGACTTGAGCAGTCCCTGCACGCCGCCACTCAGCCGCTTGACGATCTCATTTTTGCGCGCGGCCATCACGGCATAGTCGAACGCGACGTTTTTCGCGGTGACGCCGAACGACTCAGAGTGCGCGGCGTGGTGGAAGCGTTCGGCCGACGCGATTAACGTTTTGGTCGGGATGCATCCCCAGTTGAGGCAGGTGCCGCCGAAGGCTTCTTTTTCGATAATCGCCGTCTTCTTGCCAAGCTGCGCAGCGCGGATGGCGGCAGGATAGCCGCCCGGCCCCGCTCCGATTACGATCACATCAAAGTCAAACATAATAAAAAGTGGAGTTAGAAGTTAGGAATTAGGAGTTGTGATTTGACACTGCCAATCGCGTGCTACACAAGCGCTTTCCACAGCTCGATGTTTTCGAGCTTTGCGCGGATGGCGTTGACGAATTGCGCGCCCACGGCGCCGTCCACGATGCGGTGGTCGGCGGAGAGGGTCATGGCCATCATCGTGCGGATCTTGATTTCGCCGTTCACCACGGCCGGCACCTGCCGTCCGCTGGAAACCGCCAGAATGCCGGCTTCGCCGGGATTGATGATGGCGGTAAACTGGTCGACATTCATCATGCCCATGTTCGAGACGGTGAACGTGCTGCCTGCCATCTCATCCGGCAGAAGTTTGCCGGTCCGCGCCTTCTCGGCCAGCGCCTTGGTCTGCGCGTTCAGCTCGGCGAGCGTCAGGGTCTGCGCGGCGCGGATCACCGGAACCACCAGGCCGTTGTCCACGCTCACGGCCATCCCGAGGTCCACGTCGCCGCGCCAGGAAACCGTCACGCCGTCTGTGACCGAGTTGACGACCGGGAACTCTTCCAGCGACAGGATCACCGCTTCCAGCACGAAATCGTTGATGCTGTAGGAAAGCCCCTTCGCCTTGAGGTCGGCGCGGAACGCCATGAGGTCGGTGAGGTCGGCCTTGACGGTCACGTAGAAGTGGGGAATCGTCTGCTTGCTCTCCACCAGCCGGCGCGCGATGATCTGGCGCATGCGCGAGAGCGTCACCGGTTTACGGCGCAGGGCGCGCTCGATATCCTCGACCATGATGCGGCCGCCGTCACCCGATCCCCGCACGCTCAGGATGTCCACCGCCTTCTCGGCGGCGAGGCGCTTGGCGGCCGGCGTGATGCGCAGCGCGTCATAGTTGGCCGCGCCCAGGAAGGCGCGCACGTCTTTTTCTACGATGCGTCCGTTCGGTCCGGTGCCCTTGACGCGCGACGGATCAATGCAGGAGGCCTGTGCGAGGGCGCGTGCGCGCGGCGAGATCACCAGGCGCTTGGCGGCCGGAGCCGGCGCCGGCGCGGGCAGAGCGGCCGGTTTGGCAGGGGCCTGCGGCACAGGCGCAGGCGAGGGGGCGGGGGCTGCAACCGGTGCTGCAGGGGCGGCCGGTGCTGCGGGCGCGGCACTCGCGCGCGGCGCCTCGGGGGCTGCCGCGGCCGGCGCGGGCGCCGCTTCGGCGGCAGGCGGCTGGTCCGGCACCTTTTCACCGGCACCGCCGACATAACCGACCACGGTGTTGACCGGGACGGTCACGCCTTCGCGCACATAGATCTTCAGCAACACGCCTTCAAAGAAGCTCTCGACCTCCAGGTTGGCCTTGTCGGTCTCAATCTCAAAGAGGATGTCGCCCTTCGCGACCGCGTCGCCCTCTTTCTTGAGCCATTTGACGATCGCGCCTTCCTCCATGGTCTGCCCGAGTTTCGGGAAAATCACTGCCTGAGCCATAGTCTCTCCAAACGGTTAGGTGGCGGCACGCCCGACGATCCGGAAAAACCTCGGAAGTGCCATCAAATGTTCATCAGTATACCGGGGCGGCGCGCGCTTGTCATTGACAAAAATGAGCAAAAAACGTCAAATCCGAAAAAAATAAATCATCACGCGCGCTGGTTGCATCCCGCCTCGCTGTGTTAGACTACGGCCCGTTTTCTGCAACCCGCATAATCTGGTGTTCATCATGATCTGCAAAAATGTTCAGGCCCTGACGGCCTACACGCCCGGCGAGCAGCCCAAAGACGCGGGCATCATCAAGCTCAACACCAACGAGAATCCTTATCCGCCCAGCCCCAAGGTGGCCGAGGCGCTGCGCACGTTTGATGTCGCGCGACTGCGTCTCTACCCGGACCCTGTGTTTATGGCGCTGCGGCGGCGGATCGCCGAGATCCACGGCTGCACGGTCGAGCAGGTCTTTATCGGCAACGGGTCGGACGAGATCCTGGCGCTCTGCACGCGCGCGTTCGTCGAGAACGACGGCAGCGTGGGGTATTTCGAGCCGTCCTATTCGCTTTATCCGGTGCTGGCGGACATCCGGGGCGCGGCCCGTCGCCCCGTTGCGCTGGGGCCCGGTTTCACATGGCGCACGCCGGCGGACGATACGGCCTCGCTCTTTTTTATCACCAACCCCAACGCACCCACCAGCCTGCTGCACGACAAGGCGTCGGTCGCCGCCTTCTGCCGCACCTTCCGCGGCGTGGTGCTGATCGACGAGGCGTACGGAGACTTTGCCGACGACACCTGCATGGATCTGGCGCTGGCAACGGACAACGCCAACACGTTGGTGATGCGTACCTTCTCGAAATCCTTCTCGCTGGCGGGCCTGCGTTTCGGTTACGTGATCGGCCCGGCCGCGCTGGTCGGGGCACTCTACAAGATCAAGGACTCGTACAACATGGACATGTTGGCGCAGGTCGTGGGCTTGGCCGCGTTGAACGATCTGCCTTACATGCAGGAGAACGTACGGCGCATCCGCGCCACCCGTGCCCGCCTGACGGCGGAACTGCGCCGGCGCGGCTGGACGGTCTGCGAGTCACAGACCAACTTTCTCTTTGCGCGTCCGCCGGACGGCGACGCCGTGCGGCGCTTCGAGGCGCTCAAGGCCGCTAAAATCTACGTACGCTATTTCCCAGGCCCTGAGACTGGCGAATACCTGCGCATCACGATCGGGACTGAGGCGCAGACCGACGCGCTGCTGGCGCGGATCGGCGCCTGAGGGGTTGACAGTCAGCCCGTGTCAGTCGGTCGTGAAAACCGCCTGATCCAGCACCGTCCACGGCAGGCCGTGCGCGTTGAGAGCCTCCATGAAGGGATCGGGGTCGAACTGCTCCATGTTGAAGACACCCTCACCTTTCCAGCGGCCGGTGAGAAGCATTTTCGCGCCGATCATCGCGGGCACGCCCGTGGTGTAGGAGATCGCCTGCGACTTGACCTCGCGGTAACACGCCTCGTGGTCGCAGATGTTATAGATGAAGCGCGTCGCGGGCTTGCCGGCGGCGTCCAATCCCTTGACCTGGCAGCCGATGCAGGTTTTGCCCTTGGTCAGCGGGCCGAGCGAGGCGGGGTCGGGCAGGAGCGCCTTGAGGAATTGCAGCGGGACGATGTCGACGCCGTTGAAGCGCACGGGGTCGATGCGCGTCATGCCGACGTTGCCCAGCACTTCGAGGTGCTTGAGGTAGTTGTCCGAGAAGCTCATCCAGAAGCGCGCGCGCTTGAGCCCCTTGATGTGAGCGGCCAGCGATTCCAGCTCCTCGTGGTACATGAGATAGATGTTCAGTGAGCCAAGACCCTCGGGCATGGTGAAGGGCGCCTTCACGGAGAGCGGCTCGGTCTCGATCCACGCGCCCTCCTGCCAGTAGCGGCCTTTTGCCGTGACCTCGCGGATGTTGATCTCCGGGTTGAAGTTCGTCGCGAAAGGCTGGCCGTGGCTGCCGGCGTTGCAGTCGATGATGTCGATCTCGCGGATCTGCGGCACATGGTGCTTCTGCAGGTAGGTGCAGAAGACGCTGGTGACGCCCGGATCGAAGCCCGAGCCGAGCAGGGCCGTCAGCCCCGCCTTCTTGAAGGCCTCCTGATACGCCCACTGCCACTGGTACTCGAACTTCGCAGTCTCTTTCGGTTCGTAGTTCGCGGTGTCGAGGTAGTTCACGCCGGCCTCGAGGCAGGCGTCCATGATGTGCAGGTCCTGATAGGGCAGGGCCACGTTGATCACGAGATCGGGCCGGTGCTTCTTGAGCAGCGCGACCGTCTCCGGCACGTTGTCGGCGTCCACCTGCGCGGTGGTGACCGGACGGGGAAGCTGTGCCGCGATCGCGTCGCATTTGCTGCGGGTGCGCGAGGCGAGCACGACCTCTTCAAAGACTTCGGGGACCTGCGCGCATTTGTGGGCAACGACCGCGCCGACGCCGCCGGCACCGATGATCAAGACTTTAGGCATGAAGAAATCCTCGTTCGCGTTAAGAATTACTGTTCGAAGTAGGTGTAGCCGCGCAGGCCGTTGTCGTAGGCGGCGAGGATCTCGCGGCGCTCCGCAGGTGTGATGCGCTTGGCTTTCACCGCATCCTCCGCCAGCGCTCGAAACTGCTCCATCAGACGTTCCGGGCGGTATTCGACGTAGCTCAGCACGTCGCCGACCGAGTCGCCCTGCAGTTCCTGCACGTATTCGATCTCGCCGTCTTCATCAACCTGCACGCTCACGACATTGGTGTCGCCGAACAGATTGTGAAGATCGCCCAGCGTCTCCTGATACGCGCCGACCAGGAAGGCGGCGAGCATGTAGGGTTCGCCCTTGCGCAGCGCGTGCACCGGCAGCACGGACTTGACATCGTGCTGGTCGATGAACTTGTCGATGCGCCCGTCGCAATCGCAGGTGATGTCTGACAGGCAGGCCATGCGCGTCGGTTTTTCGGTCAGGCGGTGGATTGGCATGATCGGGAAGAGCTGGTCGATGGCCCATGCGTCGGGCAGCGACTGGAAGACGCTGAAGTTGCAGTAGTAGACGTCCGCCAGCAGGGCGTCGAGGCCGAGCAAGTCTTTGGGGACGATCTTGAGGCCGGGCAGCAGCTCGCGGATGCGGGTCAGGATGTGCCAGAACAGGCAGTCGGCGGCCGCGTGCTGGCGCAGCGTGATGTCGCCGTGCTTGAAAGCCTTCTGAATCTCCTCGCGGTAGTAGAGCGCGTCGTTGAACGACTCCTGAAGGTTTTTGAGGCTCAGCGTGCGCGCCACGTACATCATGTTCTCAAGCGCCTCGGGGCGCGGCTCGGGAATGTTTTCCGGGCACCCCTTCTCCTCATAGATCGCGGCGTCGAGCACATTGATGACCAGCACCGAGTAGTAGCCGATCAGCGCGCGGCCGGATTCGCTGATGACGGCCGGGTGGGGAATCTCGGCCTCGTTGCAGGCGGTCATGATCCCCTCGATCACGTCGGCGCAGTACTCAGAGATGTCATAGTTCGCGCTGCTGGCGAAATTGGTGTGCGAGCCGTCGTAATCGATGGCCAGGCCGCCGCCGATGTCGAAGATCCCCATGCGGGCGCCCTCTTTGACCAGACCGACGTAAAAGCGCGAGGCTTCCTTGACGGCGTCACGGATCTCGCGGATGTTCGGCACCTGCGAGCCGAGGTGGTAGTGCAGCAGTTCGAGGCAGTCGAGCATCTGCGCATCGCGCAGGCTGTCGACCACATCGATCACCTGCGACGGGGTCAGGCCGAAGACGCTGCGCTCGCCGCCGGACTCGGACCACTTGCCGCCGACGCGGCTGGAAAGCTTCACGCGGATGCCCATGCGCGGCCGGATGCCGAGCGCGGCCGAACGCTCGAGGATCAGGTTCAGCTCGTCGGTCGTTTCAAGCACCAGGATGGTCTGAAGCCCCATTTTGAGCGACGAGAGCGCGAGGTCGATGAACTCCGCGTCTTTGTAGCCGTTGCAGATCAGAAAAGCCTCCGGATCGCGCATATAGGCCAGTGCGGCGATCAGCTCAGCTTTTGATCCCGCTTCAAGCCCGTGATGGTAGGGGGCGCCGAAGGTCACAACATCATGGACCGCCTGCTGCTGCTGGTTGACTTTTATCGGAAAAACGCCGCGATACACATTCTGGTAGGCGTAATCCGCGATCGCTTTTTTGAACGACTCATTGATCAGGCGGATGCGGTTGCCGAGCAGGTCGCTGAAACGCAGCAACAACGGGAGACTCATGCCGCGGTCGTGCAGGCCGTGGACGATGTCCGAGAGGTTGACGCGGACCGTACCGGTGGCGTTCTTCAGATTGACGGCCGCGAAGCCGTCGTCCGTAACCATGAAGTGGCCCTGGCCCCACGCACCGACGCCGTACAATTCGGCGCTTTTCACACTGTTCCAGCCGTCCAGCGCATCCAGCAAGTTTTGTGACATTTCGGGTTCGTTGCCTCACGTGCTCACGGTGTTGATGATCGATTCCCCGCGCAGCCTGGCCGGTGCCGGGGAAGTGAAAGAAAGCGAGTCAAACCATGCCAAACCCGGGGCCAAAGCGCAATAGCAAAACACGGCGGAATCACGCTCAGACTGGCGCCTCCCCATCACCTCCCGTCACGCCTGCGCCCGACATTGAGTTTTGCGGACGAGTCACGTATCATGGATTCCTATGACTGATTACTCGAAGCTTCTGAACCCGGAACAATGCGAGGCCGCGACGGCGGGAGACGGCCCGTTGCTGGTGCTCGCCGCAGCCGGCACCGGCAAGACGCGCACCCTGGTGTACCGCGTGGCGTATCTGGTCGAGCGCGGCGAACGCCCCGACAGCCTGCTGCTGCTCACCTTCACCAACCGCGCGGCGCGCGAGATGCTGGAGCGCGCCAAAGAGGTGGCCGGCGACGCGGTGGGCAACCTCCTGAGCGGCACGTTTCACCACGTCTGCAACCGCTTTCTGCGCCGCTTCGGCGACCGGCTCGGCTATCCCAACGACTTCACCATCCTGGACCGCGACGACTCGCACGCGCTGATTGACCGCTGCATCAAAGACACGGTGCGCAATAAAAAAGATTTTCCCAAAAAAGATGTCATGTCGTCTCTGATCGGTTCGGCCGCCAACCGCGCGTGCGACATCGAGGACGTGCTGGAGCAGACGGTCCAGGAGCTGCGTGTGGATCCCATGGAGATCATCAAAGTCGCCAACCTGTATGCCGAGCGCAAATGTGCGATGGGGGCGATGGATTTCGACGACCTGCTGGTCAACGGACTGCGGTTACTGGTCGAGCACGAATCGGTGCGCGACTTTTATCAAAACCGCTTCCGGCATGTGCTGGTTGACGAGTATCAGGACACCAATCTGCTGCAGGCTCGCATGGTGGACATCTTGGGCGGGCTCAGCCGCAACGTGATGGCCGTGGGCGACGATTTTCAGTGCATCTACTCGTGGCGCGGCGCGGACTTCAAGAACATCATGGAGTTCCCGAAGCGCTGGGACGGTTGCCGGATCGTCAAGCTGGAACGCAATTACCGCAGCGTGCCGGAGGTGCTGGCTGTGGCGAACGCCTGTATCCAGGGCAACCCCGAACAGTTCCAAAAGACGCTGCGTCCCACGCGCAAGGCGCGCAACAAGCCGCAAGTCTTTTTCCTGCGCGACGGCGACGAGCAGGCGCGCGCGGTGCTGGCTATGATCCGGCGGTATCAGGAGGACGGCTATGCCCTGCGCGACATGGCGGTGCTTTACAGGGCGCACTTCCACTCGATCGAGCTGCAGATGATGCTCGGGCGCGCGCGCCTGCCGTTTGTAATCACCTCCGGCATCGGCGTGTTCGAGCAGGCGCACGTCAAGGATGTCGTCGCCTTCCTGCGGGTCTGCGAGAACCGCTCGGACCGCATGGCTTTCGGGCGGCTGCTCGGCATGCTCAGCGGAGTGGGCGAAAAGACCATCGACGCGCTGTGGGAAACCTTGAACGGGCGCTTCGAAACGAGCGATCCGCAGCAGCGCGCGCGCCTGGTTGCGGCGCTCAAGCCTGCGGCGCGCGGGCAATGGCAGGAGATCGACCGGCTCATGGACGAGTACCACCGCGAACGCCTCGCGGCTGCCGGCGGCGAAGCGGTGCAG
>MWEJ01000005.1 GCA_002071025.1 Verrucomicrobia bacterium ADurb.Bin070
GCGGATGGGGGGGCGGCACACATTCGTCTTGCAAAGCCGGAGGGTTCGTAAAGCATGTGACAAGGTCTGTTTCATGGCTGTCTCCTCATGTTCTGTCAAGCAGGGGCGGAATGCGATCTTCACCAAGTGTTTCAACTGTAACATCTTCTGAAGATATGAGCGTTCAAAATTTCGTCATTGGTGTTTTTTAACCATGCATGCCCGGCGATTCGCTTGAGCCGTTCCGCCGGGCATGGTACGGTATAACTCGAGACGAATGTGGAGGGATCGCTGTGACGAATCTTTGGCTGTTGGGCTTCACGCCGCTGTTGCTGCTGGCGACGGCTGTCGCGATCATGCGGGGCGGCCGGCCGTGCCGGCCGTATGGGTTGGCGTGGTGCGGGTTGGCGGCCACGATGATCGGTGATTATTTTCTGGCGGTGCGCGGGGCGCCGCTTCACTCCGACGGCTTTTTGTACGGCGTGGCGGGCTTTTCGCTGGCGCATCTCTGCTGGATCGTCTTCCTGCGACGGCATGCGGCGTGGAACCCGCGCCTCGCCTTTGCCCTGGCGTTCAGCTTCGGCGTGCTCTTCGCGGCGCGCGTGATACCGGCATTGCCGTCGCACCGCCTGGCCTGGGCGCTGAGCGCGTATGCGCTGCTCTCGATCCTCAGCGTCTCCTTCGCGTGCGGTGTCCACCGGCTCTCCCGGGCCTGGCGTTACGGCCTGTGCGCGCTGCTTTTTTCGGACGCCATGATCGTCTTCGGGCAAATCCTGTGCGTGCCGCACCTGTCGAAGGCGGTGGGCGTCTCCTATCTCGCCAGCCTGGTGCTGATCGCGGTGGCGATTCTGCGTTGCGGGTGCGGACCGCGTCCCTCCGAACGCCTGCGTCAGCTCCGCGCGGCGCCCCACGCCGTGCTCTGGGGCGGCACCGCCGCGATGCTGCTCTTTCTGGCCGCGATGGCGTTTTATCCCGGCGGGGGATACAATCCCTGCATGCGCATGCTGAGCGTTCTCGGGCGCACGCGCCTGAACGGCATCGACTATCCGGTTTGCCATTATCTGTTTGCCGCCGGGTTGGCGCTCAGCGCCTGGGCGGCAGCCCGCTTCTATCCCGCACTGGCCTGTTTCGTCAAAGGCACGCATAAAAAGACCGCCCTGCTCTGGGGCGGCGCGCTCAACGCGGCGGGCCTGCTGGCCATCGCGTTCGTGCCCGAGAACGTCAACGGGTTCTATCACAATGTCGGCTGTTTCGCAGCGGTGGGCGGCGGCGCCCTGGTGCTGATCCCGCTGACCCTCAACCAGCCCCGCCCGCGCGTCGGCGCCGCCGCGCGCTGGAGCTGGCTGGTCTGGTGCTGCGTGCTGGTCGCGGTTTTCGAGGCTTTCCTGCTGGCGCACCGCTTCAAGCTGCTGCCGTTCAAGCCGTATGTGCCGACCTGCCAGAAGCTGCTGATCCTGACCTTCAGCGCCTGGTTGGGGTTTTATGCCGTCGTGCTCCACCGCCTGCTGCGCAAGCGGATGGCGGCCTCGCGTTGTCTTCATACTTAGGCTGTGCTACCTTGTTCCCGTGAAAGTGGGCACCCGCTATGAGTAAACCCGTCTGTACCTTGCCGTTCAGCTATGACGACACGCCGGAGCGGCGCGTGCTGAATCTCGAGGAGGATGCCATCGCCTGCGTGCCTGCGCTGGGGTACAGCCACTATACGCGAAGCCGCCCCAGCGTCTCGGAGCATCTCCACCCCGGATGTCTGGAGCTGACGCTCTGCATGCGCGGCTCGCTGGTTTTCGAATGCGGTCAAATTTCATACCGGCTGCTCCCCGGCAACGTGTTCGTCACGCAGCCGGACGAATGGCACCGGCTCTCCACCAACCCCAAGGGACTGGTCATGTACTGGATGTTCTTCCGGCTGGAGGGCGGCGCTCGTCCGCTGCTGCACCTGCCCGCGACGGAGTCGGACGCGCTCAAAGAGAGCCTGCGCGGTCTGCCGCGGCGGCTCTTCCCGGGCAGCGACCGCATGCGCCTCGCCTTCCAGAGGCTGTTCAGGCTGCGCGACGAGCTGTCGGCCGGTTCGTTCCGCACGCTCTCCATGCGCGGCACGGTGCTGGAGCTGCTGCTGGCGCTGGTCGAGGCGGCACAGGCGGTGCCAGCCTGTCCGGAGGACGGTCGGGTCGAACGGCTGATCGACGCGATGCGCGCGCACCCGGAGCGCGACTATCCGGCCGACCACCTGATACGTGAAGCCGCGCTCTCGGAAAGCCGTCTGAACACCCGCTTCAAACAGCTTACGGGGCTGCCGCCTTACACCTTTTTGCTGGCGTGCCGTCTGCGCGCCGCGCAGCAGCGCCTGCGAGACAGCGACGAACCGGTCACCGCCATCGCTCAGGCGCTGGGCTTTTCGACCTCGCAGCACTTCGCCATGCAGTTCAAACGAGAGTTCGGCGTCACCCCCAGTGCGTGGCGCTGCTCGGCGTGCGCCGGCGCCGATGCCCTTCAACACTAAAAACGACAGGTCTTTTAACCACAGGGATCGTGGCGCGCACAGAATTATTTTCAACGTGTTTACGGAATCGTGATGAACATACAGAACAAGAGCATCTTTCGTGCGGCACCTCTCGCGGCCCTGCTTTGCGGCGTGTCAGCGGGCACGCCGCTGGCGGCGGACGAACCGGCGGCGGACGCGGCGTACCGTGCCGCGCGCGCACACCTGCAGGCGCGCCGTTTCGCGGAGGCGGCCGACGGTTTCGCGCGCGCCGCGGCGTCGACCAATGCCACATTCGCGGCGGCGGCTTGGCTGGGGCGCGGCGAGGCGTTGTTCGGCCTTGGCGACTGGGACAAAGCCGATGCGGCATACGCGGAGTTGCTGGCGCGCTATCCCGACTCACCGCTCGCGCCGCGAGCCCTTTATGCGCGCGGCCACGCCGCCCAGCGCGCCAACCGACTCGACCGCGCGCATGCGCACTTCGCCGCGTTTATTGATCGCTACCCGACAAACACCTTGCGCGAGGCATGCACGGCTGCCCTGGCGACGGTCATGGCGGCGCAGCAGGCCCGCGAACGGCAGGCTGCGCGCGCCGCCATCACTGCCGAACTGGCCGCCATCACTGCCGCGCTCCGCGCGGAGCGGTGGGAGGAGGCGCACACGGCCGCAGACCGCTTCCTGACTGCGCATCCGGATCATGACCAGGTGCCCGAACTGCATCTTGTGGTTGCCGCCTGCGCCTACCGGACCGGCGATTATGCCGGCGCCGCCGAGGCCTATCGCAGGCTGCTGGAGCGCGCACCGCAGCATGCGCGCGCGGCAGAGGCGCGTGCACGGCGGGCCGAGTGCCTGTTCAAAACCGGCGATTTCGAGGAGGCCCGGGCGCTCTATGTGGAGCTGGCCGAGGCAGACGATGAGCCTGAGGCAAGGGCACGCGCGACGCTGGCCATCGCCGACTGCGACGCGGCGCTCAAACGCTGGGCAGAGGCGGAACGCGCCTACCTGAGCGTGGAGGTGCTGCTCGGCTGCGAGGCGCTGCGGCCTGTGGCGCTCCAGCGCCTCGCGGCGCTGTATGACGCGATGGGGCAGCCGGAGAAGGCGAGCCGCACGCGTGACGCGCTGCGGCGCCGGTACCCGGACCGGTAACCCCTCAAGCCAGCGTGAAAAAGGCGTCGATCAGACGGCGCGCGATGCTGACGCGTGAGGGGAGCGGCGGCAGGTCGCCGCGGCCGAACCAGCCGGCCTCGGCGATCTCGACGCCGTCGGGCGTGATCTCGCCGCTTTCATACTCCGCCGTGAAGCCGAACATCAGGTTGTTGGGAAACGGCCAGGGCTGGCTTGCGGCATACCGGATGTTAGTGACGCGCAGGCCGACCTCCTCCGCGATCTCGCGCGCCACGGCCTGTTCGAGGGTTTCGTGCGCCTCGACAAACCCGGCCACCAGACTCCAGAACGGCAGCAGCCCCCCGGCTTTGCGGGTCAGCAGAATCCGGTCACCGCGCGCGACCAGCGTGATCACCACCGGATTGATGCGCGGATAGGCGGTGTGGCCGCAGGCCGGGCAGACCATCGCGCGTTCGGTGGCATGGCGCTGCAGCGGCGCGCCGCAGGCGCCGCAAAAACGGTGGGCACGACGCCAGTGCAAGAGCTGTCGCGCCAAGCCGGCCTGGGCATAACGCTGCGGTGTGACGAGGTCAAACAGCGCGCGCAGACTGACTCGTTCCGCGCCGGGCGCAGGGGGTTCTGCGGATTCGGCGGCGAACACCTCCTCAGCCGCGTAAGCGGGGAGCGGCTCCGTGAGGGCGAAGGCGGCAGGGTCCGCGTCGAACAGGCAGGACGGCCCTTCGGGCGTGTGCCTGACCCAGAGCTGGTCGTCCGAAAACAGCAGCAGGCGTTTCACGGAACAGGCACCTCCATGTGGGAGCGGATGGCCGCGCACAGCGCGGCGGCGTCGGTCGTGTCGAGCCGCGCCAGCACGCACTGCCAACGGTAGGCGATGCTTCCTTTTCGATCAAGAGGACGATGTTTGAAGAGTGCGTCGAAGGCGGTTCTGCGCCGGCGGTACTCCTGCTGCACCTGCTCGAAACGTTGCTGGAACGCCTCGAGATAGAGCGCGGCGAACGCATCGGCGTTCGGCATGTGTCGGGCGCGGCGGTTCACCGGCCCCGCGTAGGCTGCGGCGTCACGCTCAAGCCGAATGTCATACTGCGTGAACGAGCCGGTGTGGTCGGAAATGATCAGATGTTCGGGCAGGCCGTCGGCGTCCAGCACGATCACCTCGTCACCGTCATCAAACATCACCTGAAGCTCAAGATTTGCGCGCCCCACAATGCAGTTGACGGCGGCGGCCTCGCCCAGCAGGCGCGCCAGGCGGCAGTTGAACGCCGTGTCTGCGTAACGGGCGGACATGATCTTGTCGGTGGCGCAGCCGCTGACATAGGCACGTTCGAAATAGACCGACCAAAAACGCGCGCCGCGGTAGGCCTCGTTATGGCCGTTATAGGTCTCGGCGATGCGCCCGGTGGCGAGGCGCGGCGGCAGATTCATGCCGAGCTGCTGGCAGCCGAGGCGGCGATCGAGAATGTAATCCGTGTAATCCATCGCTTCCATCACCGCACGCAGCAGGTCCTTGCCGTCGTCGAGGTGCTCTTTGACGCCCCACTTCTGAAAGCGCAGGATGCGTAAATCCGGTTTCGTTTTGCCGGCCTCTTTAACCTGCACGATATAGACCGGCGCCCGGTGCGACACGGGGGCGCGCGTCGAGAGAGAGTGGCCGATGCGGCCGATGTTGATGTATTCGATCGTGTTGTATTCGCGCAGGTAATTGAAGATCACCGCCTTGGCGCGCGGGTCACAGAGAGCCTTCAGGTCAATATCTTCGGAGAACACGTCGCTTTCATCACAAACCGGATCGAAAATCAGCTCGCCCTTCACAATGCGGCAGCCGGGCAGCCATTCAATCTGACGATAGAACTCAGGCGAAATGTCCTGAATCAACTCTTCGGCATCGACGGCGTTGGGCTGTTGGGTCAGCGCCGAGCACATCCGGTTACGCCACTCGATATTAGCGTCAGACTCGTCGCGCAGCTCTGCGGGCAGTGCCGCGCGAAAAGTATCAAGCAGCTTTCGATAGGCGGCTCTCAACGCACTGATCGGCAGGTTTGCGGCGTTCAAAGCTTCGAAAGCCTGTCGGGTGAACGCGCAACCCGTCGGAAAGATGTCGATCTCCGGGTACCAGAAGCGGTTCCGTCGCGCGGCATACTCCACAATCTCTTCGAGTTGCTGCCGGAAGAGGTCATCCGGCTGGTTCCCTAGATTGGCAAATTGGGCGAGCGTGAGAAACCGGGTGCCGGTGGACCGGTTGTAGTAGAAGATCGGCAGCGTCTCGATGGCTGCGAGTGAGGAGGAGATCAGGATGCGCATCTCTTCTACAGACACCGGCAGGCGGCTCATGCGCCAGTTCTCGCCGTGCGCGCGCAGGGCGTCGCGCACCTGCGCGTCGTGCGTGTTGAGATAACGGATGCACCTTTTGGAGACCAGCTTCTGTAGCATCTCGTCGGCTTCGAACGCAAGCTCCATCGCGTCGGGGTCAGGGCGGATCAGAACCGTGCGCTCATCAAAAAGCAGGTCCACCGAACTCGCCATTTCTTCGTCAATTTCGAAATCGCTCAACGGCGCCAAGCCTGCTTGCTGCCGCTCCCGGTTCAGCTCCTTGATCCAGGCGAGACGCTGCGTCGCATGGACACCCTTCAGCGTGACCAGACCGTCCGACTTCACGAAGATCGTGCCGATCCGTGAGGCGAGTTGCCCTTTTGCATCGCGGGCAAAGAGCGGCTCTCCAAGAAGTTTCATAGGCGGCGAGCGGCCTCAAGCGTGTTGACAAGCAGCATCGTGATTGTCATCGGTCCCACCCCGCCGGGCACGGGGGTGAGCAGCGAGGCGACCTCGCTTGCCGAATCGGCATCGACATCGCCGACGAGACGGAAACCGTTTTTTCTGGAGGCGTCGGGAATGCGGTTCACCCCCACGTCGACCACGACCGCGCCTGGCTTGATCATGCTTCCCGTGACTGTGCCCGGACGTCCGGCCGCGACCACCAGGATGTCCGCCTGCCGCGTGAAGGCCGCGAGGTCATGCGTGCCGGTGTGGCAGACCGTGACCGTGGCGTTGCCGCCCTCGGCCTTGCGCATCAGCAGATGCGCGACCGGCTTGCCGACGATGTTGCTGCGCCCGACCACGACCGCATGCCGTCCGGAGACCTGCACGCCGGCCTGCAGCAGCATCTGGATGATGCCGTGCGGCGTGCAGGGCAGGAAGCAGGATTCGCCGATCATCATGCGGCCGACGTTCACCGGCGTGAATCCGTCCACATCTTTTTCCGGTGCGATCGCGTTGATCACTGCGGCCTCGTTGATGTGGCGCGGCAGCGGGAGCTGCACCAGAATGCCGTGGACGCGCGGATCATCGTTCATGCGGCGCACCAGGGCCAGCGCCTCCTCCTGCGTGGTCTCGGCCGGTACGCGCACGTCCAGTGAAAACATGCCGGCCTCTTCGCAGGCGCGTTCTTTGGCAGTGACATACGAGGTGGAGGCCGGGTCGGCACCGATTAAGATCACGCCCAATCCGGGCGTAACGCCGCGGCTGGCTTTGAGGTCGGCGACTTGGCGTGCGATGTCCGCGCGCATGTCGGCCGCAAGTTGCTTTCCGTCAAGGAGGGTTGCGCTCATTATGTCAAAAAAGGGGGTTGAAGGTTTGTGGGAGATCTGCGCGGATGCGCCGCCGGCTTGGGCGGCTCAGCCGAACAGGACTAAACAATGACAACATGCCGGAACTGTAGCAAAGAAAGGCTCAACGCTCAACGTTCAACGCGCAGCACGCGGACCTCGCCCGGCTGCATGTCGAGCGTGATCACCGGTCCTTGGCCGAGCGCGGTGCCGTCCAGCGCATCGGTGACGTGCGCGCGCCGCCCGGTGTCGATGCGCACCGCGCCGTTGGTGTGGGCTTGGATGGCGAGGTGGCCGTTCGCCGCCCACAGCGCCGGACCCGGCACGGTGGTGCAGTGGACGCCCGCCAGTCGCGCGAGCGCATGCACCAGCTCCGGCGTGAGCTGCGGGACACCGATGAACACGTCGTGACCGTTGCCGGCGCGGCGCACCGCCACGGCGGGTGAACCGTCGGCATAGGTGGCCCAGACCTCCTCGTCCGCCGCCTCGACCGTGAACAGCGGCGCGATCTTGACGGCCGGCCCCCACGCCTGCGTCAAACCGTGCCGCCGCCCGAGCGCGGTGGGGGTCGCCTGCGCGGTCGCCGCATCCGCCGGGTGCGCCGCGAACCCGGTCACCTCCGCGATGCCGCCGAGGTCGGCGCGCTCCGGTCGCAGATATCCCGGCGCCCAGCACCAGACGCGCACCGGAGCCCTTGCGCCGAACCAGCCGGCGAGCGTCGTCCAGAGACCGCGGCGGCGCTGCGCCGCGAGCGCCTGCCGCTGCGCGTCGTCCAGACGCCAGGCGGACAGGTAGACCAGCAGGCGCGCCGGCACCTTGCCGGCGAGCGCGTCCGCCAGCAGATACTGACCGTACGGCGCGCCGCTGCGGCCGAGTGCGGCACGACCTTCGTAGATCAGCGGACGTGCCGCCGCCGCCGAGCCGCCGGTGAGGTGGCACATACTCGCCTCGTCGATGATCGCGGCGATCTCCGGCGTGAACGGCTGCGGCCGGCGGCACATGGCCGCGTCGACCGGCCGCAGCCGCACGATCTCGCGCCAGATGGCCGCATCGTTGAACCAGCCCTGCCCGGGCAGATCCATCCACCAGGTGCCGAAGCCGCGCAGCGCGGCCTGCGCGGTGTTGCGCAGCATCACCTGCTGAGTCTGCTGCAAATTGACGAGCCCGCCTTCCTGCACATGCTCCTGTTTACGCGGATCAAGATACGTGCGCGAGTCATCCTCGTTGAGCCACAGGATGCCGCTGCGCATCACACTCTCGGCGGCGCTCATCGCCGGCGCGGTGCCCAGCCATCGGCGGTCGGTATAGGAGATCGGCGAGCAGAGGATGTCGATGTCCGCCGCGCCGCGCCGCAGGACCTTCTCCAGCGCGTAATGGCCACTGGTCGGCGCGCCGTTGCCCAGCGGCGCGAATTCGAAGCCGTATCCGTAAAAGAAAAGCGTCAGCGCCTGCCCGCCGGAGCCGCGGCGGCAGGCGGCCGCGAGGGCGAGCACGTGGTCGGCCATCTCCTCCTGCTGAAACAGGGTGAAGTCGATCAGGCGGCGCTCGCGCGCGGGATCGCGCAGCAGGCCGTGGGGGTGCGCCCGCCGCGCCGCGTGCGGCGGCGGCTCGGCTGTTGCCGCGTCGGGGACGCCGCGCGCCGCGAGCCAGGCGCGGAAGGCGGCGCGTGTTGCGGCATCGTAGCCGCTAAGCGGACGTTCCCAGGAGTCATAATAAAACCATTCGCCGGTGTTTTGCCCGCAGGGATGCACGCCTGCAAAATGGCCGGGAAAGGCTTCACGCAGGTGCCGCGTCAGTTTTTCCAGATGCGCGCAGACGGCGGCGCGGTAAGCGCGGTCTGACACGCATGAGACCGGGTACGGGTCCTTGCCGTCGTAGACCATGCGCGCGTCGGGATGGCGTTCCAGCCACCAGCCGGGGGCGTTGGCGCTGACGCGGGGCACCAGCAGGACGGCGGGGTTGACCGCGATGATGCGGCGGCAGAGGGCGTCGAGCGGCGACCAGACCTGCGCCTGTTCCGGCGGTGCCCAGCAGGCCGGGGCCGAGAATGAGACCAGATGGACGCCGGCGTCGCGCGCCAGCGCGATCTGCGTGTAGAACGAGCCGAGCGGTCCGCCGATGCGCGAATGGTGTCCGTTGTCGACACGGTACACGCAAGGCAGCACGCTTTGCTCCGGCGCGGCTTTCAGCGTGAAGGAACACCTGTAGGTGCGGGCCTTAACGAGGGTCAAGCGTTGGCTGTGCAGGTGAAAGTCCGGCGGCTTAACGCCGTCAGCAGGTGCGCGGAGCGTCACGCGCAACGCGCCGTCTGCGAACGCCAGCGTGCCCACGGTGTTTTCGTCACCGTGGGGCCAGGCGTTCCAGCAGCGTTTGAACGACGCCTCCGAGGTGAAGCTGCCCGGTGGCAGCACGTCGGCGCCGGTTGCCGTGTCGACGATTCTTAATTCTTTGAGCCAGACATCGCCTGCGGTGTCGTCGAAGCGGAAGTGAAGGGTGGCATTGCCGGGCGCGTCCAGTTCAGGCGTGACATCGAACTGGCATGCCGTCCAGGCGGTGCCGGCCCGAATGCGTCCGCTGTTCTCCGAACCCCAGAAGAATCGCGGCGGCACGGGCGCACCGTTCACGTGGATCTGCGGTCCGCCCGGCGTCGTCGCGACCCGGACCGACAACGGTTCGCCGCTGAACGCGGTGGCAGCCAGCACCGCCACGGCCATCCCGATCCCGCACCCTGTCCACCACCCGTTTAAACCCTTCATCGCACCTCCCCGCTTTTCATGTCTCGCATGATTCCGAGACAGAGCGTATCCAGAACGACGCGCCGCGGCAAGCGGGAAAAGGGCGGAACAAGGCTCTTTTGACACTGTCTGTCGATGAGAGCCGCATCTGGGGGACGCTCGAAGGCGGCACGCTCGAAGAGCCGTTGTTGATCGACGGGGCGCGAAACGTTTACGCGGGGACGGCCTCCACGAATGCGCCGCAGGCGCTCGCCGCGATCGAGGCGATCAAAGGGTATTATACGGTGGCCCTGCCGGTGGCGGGCTCGCATTCAACGGGAGCGGCTGAGGCCGCGCCGCAGGGGATCGGTTATCTGACGATGACGGTGGGGAGTCGCGGCAGCGCCAAGATCGCCGGTAAGCTGGCCGACGGTACCAGTGTGAGTCTGTCGAGCAAGGTCATTTGCTTTGCTCAACAGACCGCGGTCCAAGAGGGGGTGGCGGAGAGCGGAACGGAGTCCAACGGCACGTACGTCGTTTGCGTGCCGGTCTTCAAGTCGTTGCGGAAAAAGGGGTGGTTTGGCGGGTTGCTTTGGCTGCGTGCTGGCGAGACGACGTTGATTCAGACGGATCGTGATTTGGGCTGGTATCTGCGGTGGGAGTATGCCGGACGCAAGAGCAACGGCAAATCGAAGAACGTGAAAAACGGCGCCGATGGATTCGAAATGCTGTTGGACGCGTGCGGAGGGTACTTCAGTTCTTTGGATGCGATCGCGTCGAATTACCTGTTCAGCGCGGATGCGCCGGTCGGCGTGACCTATACCTCGGGTTCCAGCTCCGGCGAGTTTGTGGCGGCCGCGATTCCCGTGGCGCTTGAAGTGACAGCGGCATCGGGCGGCCTGAGTATTCCCGCTGGCGTGCGGCCGACGCTTGTCGACGGGGCGTATGACTATTCAGGGCCTAATGCGGCGCTTGTCAAGATTTCGGGCTCCGCTCGCACGGGTGTGTTCAAAGGCGCGTTCAATGTCTATTTCGACTATGATCGCAAAGGGAAACCGGCACATTATCAAAGCCGGGTTCAATATTCGGGAGTCTTGGTGCCGGCGCGGGCTGAAGCCTTTGCCGATCTGCCTGTTGGTATGGGCGCGTATCTGATTCGCGACAACACGCCCGCCTTCCGTTCCTACAATCTCAAGCGCTCTTTCCCGGTTGTGCTTGAGACGCCTGCCGAGCCAACCGAATAACGGCTTACGTTTAACAGGAAACAACAGGAAGAATCTGGTGCAGGCCTTTGCTGCACCAGATTTTCTCATTTTCGCGTCGCAAAAATGAGAACGCTGGACGGGGCAGGCGCTCTCTTGCCAGAAGGCCCGCATCAAGTTGGGACATATTCCACAACCGCTGTGGCCCGCAACTTCTTCTGCCCGCAACTTCTGCTTGCATCCTCCGCGCGTTCTCCTCACAATGGGCACACTAGCACTTGAAGAGGGGGGAATATGCGTAATTGTTTTGTTGCGGCGCTGCTGTACGGATGGCTCGTCGGATGGGGGCAAGCCGCGGAGCCGGTGGATCCGTCGCTGCTGCTCTGGATGCCGTTTGACGAAGGGCGCGGCACCTTTGCCGCCGACCGCTCGAACAACATTTTGGAAGCCGACCTTTCGCAGCTCCGCTGGGCAACCGGCGCGTTCGGAACCGCTCTCCATTTCAGCGGCACCAACGCTTTCGCCGAGTTGCCGGCCGTGCCGGGACTCAACGGCGCCACGCAATTCACCCTTTCGGTCTGGGCCACGTGGGAAGATCCCGCGCCGCGCCGCTATCCGAACCTGCTGACCTCGCACACCTGGAGCCCGGGCGGCCTGATGCTCTTTGTCTCCGACACCGCCTGCTCGTTCCGGCTCGGTCGGCCCGGCGCGCGCGCCGGTGGCACGGGACCGCAATGGACTGAGACCGGCGCGCATCTGGTCGGTCCGTTGCCGCAGCGGACGTGGACGCATCTCTGCGTGACCTTCGCGCTGCCGCATCTCGTCGCCTACGTGAACGGCAAGCCTGTCAGCAGCACGACCTGGCCCTATCCGGTCGAGGCCGATGCGCTGCGCCTGGGCGGCTGGCACGGGGCGGTCTCTCACCACGGCCTGATCGATGATCTACGCATCTATGGGCGCGCCCTCTCCGGCGTGGAGGTGGCGTCGCTCGCATCGCAGGCGGGCCGGTCCAGCGCCGCATATGCGCTGGTTGACGAAATGGCGACTACGGAGTCGCCGGCGGCCCGCTTTCGCACCCGATATGCCGAGCTGGCGATCGACGCCGCCGGGCAGGCGGTCTCCTTGCGCAACCGGGCGTCGGGCCGCGAACTGCTCGCGCGCCCCGCGCCGCTGGTGAGCGCGCGGCTGGCGGACGGCCGCCGGCTGGTGGCGCGTCGCGTCGTCGTGCAGGGCAACCGGCTCACCTTCTCCTTCCCGCGCAGCCTGGGCGATGCCGAGCTGGAGGTCGACGCCCGCCGCGATTTCCTAACCTTCAAGGTGCGCGCGCTGACGCTCTCGAACGCGGTCGCGCTGACCTTCTGCGAGCTGCCGGCCGCGCCCGCCGTTCATCGCGGCGGTATGGCCAACATGCTTTCGGACGACACTGACGCCGTCTGCCTGCGCGGCTACGAGCTGCCGGTCGAGACCGAGATCCGGGGCGACGCGCTTCAGGTCTCCACCACCGCGAAGCACGGGCTCACCGGCTGGCGCGCCGGACTCGCCGCCGGCCCCAAGGAGCGGATGCCGGCGATGCTGCGGGAGATGGCCGTGTACGCGGGCGTGCCGTTCTCGCGCAGCGGCGGACCCTGGGCGCTGGAGGCTGAGTCCGTGCGCGGCTCCTATCTCTTTGCCGACCTCGCGCACGCCGCGACCGACGACTGGATCGAGATCGCGCGGCGCGGCGGCTTCTCGACGATCCACCTGCACGGCTGGTGGCAGACGCTCGGCCACTATGCGGTGCGCACCAACTATTTCCCGCGCGGCCTGCCTGACATGCAGGACGCGGCCGCCCGCATCCACGACGCCGGACTGCGCGTCGGCATCCACACCCTGACCGCGTGCATCGATCCGCGCGACCCGTGGATCACACCGGAGGCGAGTCCGCATCTGATCCCCTTCGACAGCTACACGCTGGCCCGCGCGCTTTCGCCGACCGATACCGTGCTGTACGTCAACGAGCCACCCTCGGCGCGCCACGACACGGTGTTCACCTACTCCGGCAACGGCAATGCGATCCGCATCGGCAGCGAGATCATCCAGTATGCCGAACTCGCGCGCGAACCGCCGTACGCCTTCAAAGCCTGCACGCGCGGAGCCTTCAAGACGCGGCCCGCCGCCCATGCCGCAGGTACGCAGGCCGACTATCTTCAGCAACGGTATATTTCATTCTACCCGCAGCCCGATTCGCCGCTGGCCGACGAACTCTCCGCGTGCATCGCGCGCGTGTTCAACACCTGCAAGCTGGACCAGCTCTACTTCGACGGTTCCGAAGGCATGATGAGCCGGTACGGGATCGATGCCATGCGCCACAACATCATGCGCCGTCTGGACGGCGACCCGGTGATCGAGGCGAGCTGTTATGGCGCACACAACTGGTGGTTCCATTCGCGGCTGGGTACCTGGGATCATCCGGTCTGGGCGGCGAAGCGCTTTCAGGACGACCATGTCAAGGTGTGCGAGCGGTATCGCAACACCGATCTGCTCGGGCCGCAGATGGGATGGTGGGCGCCGCGCATGGCGGCGCCGTATGCGCGCGGTCACCATCTGGACGAGATGGAGTATTTCGCCTGCAAGAATCTGGCGCTTGACGCCGCGATGTCCATTCAGGGGGTCAATGTCAATCACGCGCCGCTGCCGGTTCATTTGGAGCGCCAGTTTACGCTGCTGGGCTGGTACGAACACCTGCGCTTGGCGCGGTACTTCGACGATGCCACCGTGGCGCGCCTCGCCGGCCCCGGCGCCGAGTTCCGCCTGCGGCAGGACGCCGACGGCGCGTGGCGCTTTACGCCGGCCGCGATGCATACGCAGCGCGTCACCGGACCGAATGACGGTTCCGCCGCGTGGCAGGTTTTGAATGCCGCCGCGCGGCAGCCGCTCTGCGTGCGCGTGGAGGCGCTCTACGCCGCCGCGCCGGCCGATGCGCCCGGCGCCAAGCCGCTGGTGCGCGCCGATGAATTTGCATCTCTCAAGACCGCCACGGCCTCGTCTGCCGTGCGGCTCGGCGTGTCGGAGGTGACCGACGACACGCGCGGCGGACCGCGCAACCTGCGGCTGCGCGCGGAAAACAGCGGTGCGACATCGACCGGAGCTTGGGCGCGCGCGACGCTGGCCTTCCCCGCGCCCTACCGCAACCTCGGCGGCACCGGGGCCTTCGGCCTGTGGGTCAAGGGCGACGGCTCGGGCGCGCTGCTCAACCTCCAGCTCGGATGCCCGCGCGAATTCATGGGTGCGCTGTCGGATCACTACGTCACGCTCGATTTCACCGGCTGGCGCTATGTGGCGCTGTTGGCGCGCGAGCGCGACACCGCACGTATGGACGAGTTTGTCTGGCCCTACAGGGGCACCGGCTCGCACGCGCTGTTCCGCACGAATCTGGACATGGCGCATATCGCGCAGGTCAGCCTCTACCTCAACGCGGTGCCGCCGCGCGGCTGCGTGGACGTGACGGTGAGCCCGGTGCAGGCGCTGCCGGTGCTGCCGGTCAAGCTGGAGCGTCCGGCGCTGACCGTCAACGGCCAGCGCTTGACGGTGCCGTTCACGCTGGCCTCCGGCGAGTTCGCCGAACTGGAGCCTGACGGGATCTTCACGCATTACAGCGCGCGGGGCGATCCGTTGGTGCGCGCGGTGTGCGCGGCGGACGCGCGGCCGGACGTGCGGACGGGATCCAACGCGCTGGCCTGCGACGGCGGCCGCGCCGAGGTCTCGGTAACGACCTTCGGTGCGCCGTTCGGGACGCGGCGGCCGCGGCGTGCGGTCGACTGGACGCATTTGGCGCGCGAGTACGAGATGCCGCGCGTGGCGCTGGCGTCGAACGATATCGGGCGCGCCGGGTGGGACGTGGCTGTACGGCCCGGCGAGCGCGCCGCGCTGGAGATCGAGCTGTGCGGCGCAATGTCCGAACCGCAACTGAGCATTGGCGGGCAGGCGGTGCGTTTTCCCGTGACGCTCAAAGCCGGCGAGCGCCTGATCTGCCGAGATCGCCGGTCGTGGCGGGTCCTGGACGCGAAGCGTGCGGTGCTGGCCGAGGGGCGTCTGGCGCACAAGGTGCCGCTGCTCCGCGCCGGCGCTACCCGTGTCGAATTCACCTGCGCGGGACATGACCGCGCGCAGATCAAACTGGTCAAGGTGTACGGGCAGCTCTCGCTCTGGCCGTGATTTCCTACAGATTGAGCGCGAAACGGACCGCATGCGAAACGGCCGTTAGTTTTGCAGCCGACAGCGTGGTGATCAGGGTGCCCAACCTTCCTCTCGCGACCGTCTGCAGATGATCACAATTCACTGCACAAATAAGTAGGCGCTTGACCCGATTTTTAAGGGTGACTACCATCTTGAACGTTAATTGAGGGTCACTCCTTTCGCGAGGTAGGCTCAATAACACCGCAAGGCCGAATTGATGATACAATGGAATCTCGCGCAAGCATACGAGATGGCCATGAATCAGCAAAACACAAGCGCTCTGCCGGTGACCGGGGCGTCGCCGCCCGAGGCCAAGGTCGCCCTGTTCCGGTCGTTGTTCCGCGGCCGTGAGGATGTGTATGCGTACCGCTTTGAAAGCGCGCTGTCGGGACGTTCCGGATACCAGCCCGCCTGCGCGCATGAATGGGTGCGCGGACTTTGTGAAAAACCCAAGGTCCGTTGCGCCCAGTGCGGGCACCGACGGTTCCTGCCTGTGACCGACGCTGTGGTGCGCGCGCATCTCTCGGGGATCGACGAGCGGGGGCGGCCGTTTGTCATGGGCCTGTATCCGCTGCTGACGGACGAGCACTGCTGGTGGGTGGCGGCGGATTTTGATAAAGCCGCCTGGCGCGAGGATGTCCGAGCGCTGGCCGAGACCTGCGCGGCCCTCGGCGTGCCGTGTCTGGTGGAGCGGTCACGTTCCGGGAACGGCGCGCATGTCTGGTGGTTTTTTGCGGAGCCGGTGCCGGCCCGTCTCGCGCGCGACTTCGCGTCATGGCTGCTCACGGAAACGTTGGACCGCCGGCCGGAGGTGGGGCTTGATTCGTATGACCGTCTCTTCCCGAATCAGGATACGATGCCCAAGGGCGGCTTCGGGAATTTGATCGCACTGCCGCTGCAAAAGCAGGCGAGAGCCCGGGGCAACAGCCTGTTTGTTGACGGCGAGGGCGAGCCGTACGCGGATCCGTGGGCTGTCCTCAGCCGTGTGAAGCGGTTCCGTCGTGCCGAGATCGAGGCCCGCGTGGCGGTCGCCCACCAATGTCAGCGCATCGTGGCCGCGCTGCCGGTGAGCCAAGACGAGGATGAGGCGGAACGGCTGTGGGAACGGTATGTGGCGCCGCAGCCGGAACACGCGGACGCCCCGGCGCCCATGCCGGCGGAGATCCGTGTGGTGTTCAGTGATCGGCTGTATCTTGACAGACGCGGCTTGACCGCGAGCGCGCTGAGCAGTATCCGCAAGCTGGCCGCCTTTCAGAATCCCGAGTTCTATCGGGCGCAAAGAATGCGGCTTTCGACATACGGCAAACCGCGCGTTATCGCTTGCGCCGAAGAAACGCCCGGCATGCTGGCGTTGCCGCGCGGGTGTTTCGACGCTCTGCGCGCGTGGAGCGACGCGCAAGGTGCCCGGCTGAATGTGCATGACCGGCGTGAACCGGGGTGCCCGCTGGAGGTCTCTTTTCACGGTGAACTGCGGCCGGAGCAAGTGCCGGCGAGCAAGGCGCTGCTGGCGCACGACACCGGGGTGTTGTCCGCCGGCACGGCGTTCGGGAAAACAGTCCTGGCGGCTTGGCTGATCGCTCAGCGGCGCGTGAATACGCTGGTGCTGGTGAACCGGCAGCATCTGCAAGCACAATGGGTGGCCCGTCTCGCGCTGTTTCTGGACCTGCCTGAAAAAGAGATCGGCAGGATCGGCGGCGGACGCCGGACGTGGACCGGACGTCTGGATGTCGCGTTGATGCAGAGTGTCGGCCGGAAAGACGCCGTGGATGACCGCATTGCCACATACGGACAGGTGATCGTCGATGAATGTCACGCGGTATCGGCGCCCACATTCGAGCGTGTGGTCAGCAAGGCGAAAGCGCGTTACGTGGTCGGCCTCTCCGCGACACCCGTCCGCAAGGACGGCCACCAGCCCATCATTTTCATGCAGTGCGGACCGGTGAGGCACCGGGTTCACTGCCGCCAGTTGTCGCGCGTCGAGCCCTTTGCGCATATTGTGCAGGTGCGGCCCACGTGTTTTCACGCTTCGGTCAGTCTGATGGAGCAGAACGGGGCGCTGGCCTTCCATGCGGTGTGCGATGAACTCTGCGTGGACGCGGGTCGGAATCGCCTGATTCTGGAAGATGTGGTTCGGGCGGTGGCGGAGGGGCGTTCGCCGGTGGTGCTGACCGAGCGCCGCGAACATCTCGCGTTTTTCGCCGAGGCGCTGAAAGAGCGGGTCCGTCATGTCGTGGTGCTCTGCGGCGGGCTCGGGCGGCGGCAGGTGGCCGCGCTGCAAGAGCGGCTCGCCGCCATTCCGGATTCAGAGGCGCGCGTGCTGCTCGCCACCGGTTCGTATTTGGGCGAGGGCTTCGATGACGCGCGCCTCGACACCCTGCTGCTGGCCATGCCGATTTCATGGCGCGGACGGATCGCCCAGTATGCCGGACGGCTTCACCGCCGTCACGACGGCAAGCATGAGGTGCGGGTGATCGATTACGCGGATCTCCATGTGCCGATGCTGGCACGGATGTTTGACAGGCGCTGCCGCGGTTATGAAGCGATCGGCTACCGGCTCGTGCTGCCGCTCAGCGCGACGCCCGGCTGGCCGGCGGAGATCGCGGTGCCGGTAGAGCCGACGTGGCAGGAGACCTATGCGTCCAGCGTGCGGCGCCTGTGCCGCGATGGCGTGGACGCCCCGCTGGCCGATCTGTTCGTGCATGCCGCCTGGCGGGCGATTCCCGACGATGCGCGGGGTGCCGCGAGGGCGCGCAGCGCGACGGAGGCTTTCCTTTTCAGACGGTTGGAGACGCTGGAGGCGACCAGCAGTCTGTTTGCGCTCAACGCGCGCCTGCCGATCCCGTGGCAGGGGGGAGACGAGATGGAGGTGGATCTCTGCGCGGCACGCCTGCGCCTGGTCATCGAGTTGGACGGCGCGCAGCATCTCGGCGACTGCGAGGCGTACCGTCGGGACCGGGCCAAAGACCTGCGCATGCAGGAATACGGATTCAGAGTGATGCGCGTGCTGGCTGAAGACGTGTGCGAACGGCTTGATGACGTGCTGGACGCCGTACTTCGGGTGGTTGCCCATTGCCGGGGAATGCGTGGGTGATTCCGCCGGGCGCGTCAAACCGCGTCCTGCGTTCCCGCTCCCCGCCGGGCCGGACACAAATCCACTTATCATGACAAGTGGATTTTAGGCTTGCGCTTGACGCTGCTTTCCGGCCACCCGCCGATTAAGGCCGCGATGACGACTGAAACGCGGTGAAGGTTGACGCGCGCGGAGAAGAGCGGGTATTCTTGTGGGCGAAGGTGGATCGCCAATGCGGACAACGCGGGAGGAGGGGGGCATGCTCGAACGGGAACAGGAGACGACGCGGCGGCATGCGCTGGCGTGGCTGCTGCGCGCCGGTGCGGGCGCGGCGGTGGCGGCGTTCGCAGCCAAAGCGGCGCAGCGGCCGGCCGCGGACCGCACGGTGTGGCAGATCGATCCGCGCAGATGCATTCAGTGCGGTCGCTGCGAGACCGAGTGCGTGATGCATCCTTCGGCCGTCAAATGCGTGCACGGCTATGCGATGTGTGGGTACTGCAAGCTCTGCTTCGGGTATTTCAGGTCCGATGCCGCTCGCCTCGACGAGGCGGCTGAGAACCAGATCTGCCCGACCGGCGCGATCATCCGCACCTTCATCGAAGATCCTTATTTCGAGTATCACATCGATGAGCCGCTCTGCACGGGATGCGGACTTTGCGTCAAGGGCTGCACCAATTTCGGCAATGGATCGCTCTATCTTCAGATCCGCCATGACCGGTGTGTCAACTGCAACACCTGCCGCATTGCGGAGGTCTGTCCCGCGCAGGCCATCTCCCGTGTGCCTGCCGCCCATCCCTATTTGCTGAAAGAGAGACTCTAACCATGTCAGCCGCTGTGTGGGTTCCTGTTGTCACGGCCGCGGCGTCGCGTTTCCCGCAGCCCCAGTTCGACTCGGGGCATGCCGTGCCGCAGGCGGTGCACCCGCCCTTTGCAGTGCTGCTCCCCGCCTGGGCGGATGTGCTGATTCTGGCGTTCGCGCTGGCGATGACGGCGTGGCTGGTGCGCCGGGTGCGCTCGCGCCGCTGGCTGCTGATCTTTTCTGTGGTCTGTCTGACCTGGTTCGGGTTTGTCAGGCAGGGGTGCATCTGCCCGGTCGGCGCGGTTCAAAATGTCGCGGTGGCGGCGTGGTCGGGCGGCGGACTGCCGTGGACCGTGGCGGCGCTTTTCGCTTTGCCGCTGCTGGCGGCGCTGCTGTTCGGACGTGTCTTCTGCGGCGCGGTGTGTCCGCTGGGTGCGATCCAGGAACTGTTCATCATCAAACCGCAGCGCGTGCCGCGCACCGTGGATGCCGTGCTGCGGCTGGTGCCGCCCGCCGTTCTTGCGGTCGGGCTGGTCTACGCGGTCAACGGCGCCGGCTACCTGATCTGTCGCACCGACCCGTTTGTCGGTCTCTTCCGGCGCAGCGCGCCGACGCCGATGTTTCTGACCGGCATGGCCGTGCTGCTGGTGGGCATGACGGTAGCGCGGCCCTACTGCCGGTACTTCTGTCCGTACGGGGTGCTGCTGGAGTGGTGTTCGCGCCTCGCATGGCGCCCGTTCGACATCACCGCGCGCGAATGTATCAACTGCCGGCTGTGCGTGGGGACCTGCCCGGTCGACGCCATCGTGGCCCCGCGCGCGACACCCAGCGACGCGGCTCGGCGCGGGCTCTTCCGGCGTTTCGTCCTGATGCTGGCGCTGGTGCCCTTGGTTGTGGCGGGGTGCGCCGCCGCTGGCTGGCTGGCCGGGGCGGAGGCGGCGCGTGCGCATCCGGCCGTGATCGTTGCGGAGCGGCTGGCGCGAACGCCTGAGGCCGAGATGGAGCTGCAACCCGAGATCGAGGCGTTCAAGCGGACGGGACGCACGCCGGAGCAGGCGGCGGCCGAGGCCGCCGTGACGGTTGCGCGTTTCAGGAAAGGCTGCGCGTGGGCGGGCGCGTTCGTGGGCGTGATCATGGCGCTGCGCCTGCTGGGCATGACGCGCCTGCAGCGCCGTGCGCTGCACGCGGCTGACCGCGAGCGCTGCATCGCGTGCGGACGCTGTTTCGCGGCCTGTCCGAAGAACATGAAAAGCAAGGGTGATGCGGCTGCGCCGCGAATAATCGGCGGGTAACGCTCAACGTTCAAGGAATAGGACAGAAGGGGGAAACACGATGAGACAGATATGCGGAGTGGGGGTGGTTTTGCTGGCGGGGGCCATAACGGCGGCCGGCGCGGAGCTGACGGCGCTGCCGACCGGCGGCGAAGGCTGGTTCGGGAATCCGCTGGTGTGGCGTTTCCGGCCGGAACAGGTCGAGTGCGCTACCACCAACGGACACGGCATCGCCGTGTACGAGGCGGCGCCGCTCGCCGCCCATGTCACGGTTGAGGCGCTCTTCACGCCGCAAAAGGCGCAGAGCCTCGGCTGGGATGTCGCCGCCGTGGCGATCGTCGCGGACCCCGACAATTTCTGGCATCTGGCACTGGTGCAGATGCCGCCGGAAAACGGCTTGCGTCCGATGGTGGAGCTGTGCGAGATGCGCGACGGCGAGTGGCTGGCGCAGCACAACCTGAAGATGGAGATCAACGAGGTGCCGGCGGTGCCGTGGACGTTCGGGCAGCCGCACCGTTTGACGCTCAGCATGGATGCGGATGGGGTCACCGGCACGATCCTCGCGCCGGACGGACGATTGATCCTGCGCCGGCGCTTTGCCTTCACGGCGGACGCAGTCCGATCCGGACGCCCCGCGCTGCGCGTGGCAGGCATCACCGGGGCCTACAGCGCCGTGCGCGCGGCGTGGTCACGACCCGCGACGGAACAGGCCGCGTCGCAACGGCGCGTGCCGGCGTTTGACGTGGCGAAAGGCGTGTCGGACGTGCGGGATGAGGCGACCGGCTTTTTCCGTGTGGTCAAGAAGCCGGATGGACGCTGGTGGACGGTCGACCCGCTGGGGCGCGGTCTGGTGCTGCTGGGCGTGGATCACGTTTCCTTTCATGGCCATTGGTGCGAGAAGCTGGGCTATGCGCCCTATGGCCGTAAAAACAAAGAGAAGTATGCCGATCCGGCCGAGTGGGAGCGCGAGACGCTGGGCCGCCTGAAACAGTGGGGCTTCAATATGCTCGGAGCGGGTTGTTCGCCGGGGCTCAAACACCGCGGGCTGGTGCACACCGAGTTTCTTAACATCGGTTCGCATCTGGCGACGCTGGGCGACGAGTACGAGATCACGCCGAATGAACGGCGGCCGTGCTCGGCCTTCCCGAATGTCTTTCATCCGGATTTCGAGGCCTACTGCCGGTATGTGGCGCGGACCCGCTGTCTGCCGAACCGCGACGATCCCTGGCTGTTCGGCTATTTCATCGATAACGAGCTGGCGTGGTGGGGACGAGGCGCGCCGGACACCGGTCTCTTTGACGCCGTGATGAAAAAAAGTTCCGAGCACACGGCCAAGCGCGCGTTGACAGCCTTGATGTCCGCGCGTTTCGGAGGAAAGATCGCGGCCTTCAACGCGGCGTTCGGCACGCAGGTGAAAAACTTTGACGAGCTGCTTGGCGTTGAGCGGCTGGCTCACGCGACCGATGAGGCGCGCGCGGCGAAGCTGGCGTTTCTGGTGCACACGGCCGAGCGCTATTTCTCCGTCACGGCGCGCGCGATTCGCGCGGTCGATCCGAACCATCTGGTGCTGGGCGCGCGCTTCGCCGGCACGGGCGGCGCGCACCCGGAGGTGTGGAAGGTGTCAGGCACGTTCTGCGATGTCGTGACCTTCAACGTCTACCCGATGGCGGATCTCGATGAAGGACGCGTCTACACGCATCTGGGCCAGGGGGGCGAGCCGGTGCCCGAGCATTTTCAACGGTTTTACGACTACGTCCGGCGGCCGATGCTGATCACCGAGTGGTCGTTCCCCGCGCTCGATGCCGGCGTGCCGAGCGTGCACGGCGCGGGGCAGCGTTTCCGCACGCAGGCCGAGCGCACGCAGGCGACAAGCCTCTTCGCGCGCACGATGCTGAGCCAGCCGTTCCTGCTGGGCTATGATTATTTCATGTGGGTGGACCAGCCCGCGCTGGGCATCAGCACGCCGTTCCCGGAGGATTCCAATTACGGGCTCGTGACCGAGGAGGGCGTGCCTCATCCGCTGATTACCGCCATGTTCGAGGCGCTGCACCGCGAGGCGGCGGCATGGCGCTTCCGCCCCGTGCCCGCACCCAAGGCGGTTACGCGCACGCCGCCGCAGCCGCCGCTGCAGGTGGCGCGCCGTGGCCGCGCCGGTGAGACACCGGCGGCGTTCACGCGCGAGGGCGATGCGTTTCGCGCGACGAACGGGCGCATCATGCTGAGCGGCCGCGTGGGAGGTCGGCGGATGGTGGAGCGCGTGACGCTGGACGGCAGCGAGACATCGCTCGGCAACTACACGGCCATGCTGCTGACGCTTGATGCGGGCGGACAGTCCTGCTGGACCGACATCCACACCGTGCGTGCGGTGGAAGGCCGGGTCGAAGAGGGCATCGCCGTGATCGACATCACTGGCGAGGGATCGCACGGCGACGACCGCATGGCAGTCACGCACCGGCTCTATCTGCCGCCGGGCGTGCCGTGGTTTGTCGCGGAGGCGGTCAGCGCGAGCAACACGGGAGCGCGCCCGTTGCAGGTGAAGGGCTTCTATTTCCGCCTCTACAACGAGTTCCGCAAGACGCCGGAAAAGCTGCCGCCCAATCTGTGGGGCGTGCCGCCTTCGGGCTGCTGGATGGAGGCAGAGAGCGGTCGGTTTTTCGGTGCGGTCGCGCCGATGAACGCGGGTATGGGCGTCTATTTCTGGCTCAACCCGCAGGGCGGGCAGCATCCAGACGCACGGCTGGAACTGACAGAAGCGGTAACGGTCGCGCCGGGCGAGCGTTACGCGCTGCGCCAGCCGGCCTACGTCGTCGCGCTGACCGGCCAAGGCGACAGCCGGACGTGGCTGGAGGCCGCCACGCGGCTGGGAGAGCTGATGCAGGAGAACGGTCAGAATCCGTAGCGCAGGCTGGCGTAGAGATTGTTGTTACGCTCAAACTGGCCGAAAAAAGTGTGGTCATCCTCGCCGAAGAAGAGATTGCCGCCGAGTTCTACGATCCAGTGGTCGTCGATCTTGTAACTGGCTTTGGGGCGCAGGTAGGCGTCGTGATCAGTGGGCGAGAGGTAGAGAAAAACGCCGAGCTGAAGGTTCTGGCTCAGCAGCAGCTTGGTCAGACGCAGCGTGACGACCTGCCGGATTTCATCTGCCGCGCGCAGGCCATCGGGCAGGGTGCGCAGGTAGGCGTCGTGATCCAGCATCTGCTCGACGTAATACTGGATGCCGCCGGTGAGGTCGTGCGCCAACTCCTGCTCGTAGCCGATCAGGTAGCGCAACTCGCTGTTGCGGATGAAGGGGTCGTCGCCGGCGAGGTCGTCGGCTGAACGATACCAACCGGTCTCTAGGCTCAGGATGCCCTTGGCGAAGGGACCGCGCCCGCTGGCGCCGAAGGCCTGCAGGCGCGGGAAGGCCGCGCGGCCGCTCTGCGGGTCGCTGCCGGCGGGGCTTTTCCAGAATCCGTCATAGGCGTAGGCCGCGATTTCGTAAGAGCCAAGGGTGCGGTAAAGGCGCGCCGCCCACTCGTCGTCGCGGAAGGTGTCGTCCGGCTTGTCGGCATGGACCGGGGCGTCGCGGCCCGCGCGGCGGCCGAGAGCGCCGTTCCAGTAGGAGATGCGGCGTCCGTCGATGAAGCGGTCGCTGTCGAAGCGCGGCGAGTAGATCAGGTCGAGATTGGCCCAGTCGCTGAAGAGCGAGGCCTTGAGCGAATCGGAGGGTGCCTTCAGGTATTCGTCGTCGCGCCCGATGAAATAGGAGTTCCAGTCTTTCGGGAAGAGGTCGTTGATGAAGAGCATGTCGCCCGTGCCCCAAGTGTTGACCTGGCGGCCGAGTTTCAGATCCAGGAAGTCGGCGGGGCGCAGAAGCAGATTCGCCTGGCGCAGATCGAGCCAACCGTCGCCGTCCTCCAGATCGATGTCGTGCTCATTGAGCACGGGGTCGTAAATGAAATCGCCGACCACCTTGAGCGCCGCGCGTTCGCTTGCGCGGTCGAGCTGCATCTGCATGCGCGTCTCGCCGAGAGAGGCGGCCTTTTCATAAGGGTCGTCTTGCAAACGCGCGCCGCCGCGCACTTCCCAGAAGCCGCTCACGCCTGCGGGCAGAAGGCGCTCGCGCGGGGCCGCGAGCCGGGGCTCCGCGTCAGGCGCACCGAGGCCTGCCGGCAGAACCGGTTCGGACAGGGCGGCCGGCGCGTCCAAACCTGCGGGCAACACGGGTTCCCTCGGCTTGGGCGTGTCCAATCCAGCGGGCAGGGCGGGTTCCGGGCTGGCAGGCACGGCCGGCGCGAGACCGGCAGGCAGGGCGGGTTCTTGCGCCATTGAGGCCGACCCTACAAGCATGACACACAGAGATCCGGTCACATATCTCACAAAGCCGCTCATGTTCCTCCCTGGGTCACCGCAGTTTCGCGCGGGGCGGGTTACGCAGGTAGCGTTCGGTGAAAAGGTCTTCCTCCAGGCCGATGTTGTACTCGACCTTGACGTAGGAGATGGTCGTGCTGCTGCCGGAGCGCAGGTCTTTCATCGAGGACTTGGTGACCGTCGGAAAATCCTGAATCTGCTGCACCTCGAGCGCCTGGCCCTCGCGGATCTTCTGGCCCGTCGCGTCGTAGTATTCGACTTTGACCGGGATGAAGCTGCTTTTGTGCACCCAGATCTTGTAGGAGGCGAACTCCACGCTCTTGGGATCTTTGGGCGTGTTCTTCAGGACGTAGTAGGTGTCGGTGGTCTCGGCCAGCTCGTGGTTGTCATCGTCGGGGTTGCGCCCCGAGACATCCTCGTAGAAAAAGTCGGAACCCACGAAGCTGGTGCGTTTGTCGGAGGCCGCGATGCGCTTGACCAGGTTGAGGCCGGGCAGGTAGAGCCAGCGGTCGTCATCCTTGCCCACACGCTTGTGGACCAGGTAGGCGGTCTTGTGCACGTCCGCGGGACGTTCGAAATAGACGTACATCTTCTGGTCGCCGGTGAAGGTGTCGGTGGTGTCGCCCGCGGGTTCGAGGTCGAGCCGCAGGATCGTGAACTCGCGCGTGCGCTGGCGTCCCTGCGCGTCCACGATCACCATCGAGACTTTGGCGCGTCCGCTGCGGCCCTGATAATGGGCGGCGCGGTTAGCCTTGGCGACAATCTCGTCGACAGAGGGGGCGCCTTGCGCCAGCGCGAAACCGGCGGACAGGGCGAGCAGGGCGGTTACGGTGCGCGTCATGGGGTCTCCTTTGTTTTGTCAGACAGGTCGGACGGGTCAGACAGGTTGGACGGTTTCATAAGGCAAGCTTTGCGCCGGCCGTTGAGGACGCAGAGGAGCGCGACCAGGGCGATGCAGGCCAGGCTCGCGTAAGACACCGTAGTCCAAGCGACATCGGCGAAGAGCTGGACGTTGAGCGCCACGGTCAGCACGCCGGCGGCCGCTGCGAAGAAGCAGGTGCCACAGCGGCACATGAAGGCCGCGCCGTCTTTCGGGAAGAGGCGGCTCTCCAGCAGGCGGATCAGCGCGGGCAGCAGGAAGAGCGTGGTGACGCCCGCGAAGAGAAGAATCGCGGCGATAAAGGTCCCGACCGTTTTGTAAGGGACCAGCGGTGCGGCCAGAAGCGGCAGGAAACCCATGCCGATGACGATAACGTTGCGGGTAATGGCGCGCGCCGGCTCGCCGAACATCGGGCCGGACGCCGCCTGCCATGATCCGTAGCGGGCCTGCATCTCTTTCGCGCGCGAGATGAAATGGATCGCGTAGTCCACGGCCATGCCGAGACTCAGCGCAGAGAGCACCGCCACCGGCATGTCGTAATCCTTGCCCACGATACCGATCAGGCCGTAGATCAGGCCGATCGTCACGGTCAGCGGCAACATGGAGAGGAACCCCCAGAGCGCCGAGCGGAAGAGGATGATCATCATGAACCAGACCGCAGCGAAACTGCCGAGGAAGGAGATCAGCATGCCGTTGACCATCTTGGCCTGCCAAATCACATTGATGTAGGTGAGGCCGAACCACTCGGCTTCGATACCCAGCGGCGGCGGGTTGTCCGCCATGTAGGCCTCGACCGCCGCGACGATCACCTTCATGTCGCGGTTGTCGCCGCTCTTCTGCTGGACCCAGAGGCTGGCGTCGCGCCACGTGTCGGTGCGCACGAAGTGCGCGAGGTCATGCGGGCGGTGCGAGCTTTCGTACTGCATGACCGTTTGCGCGACACCTTCGCGGGTGTCGGGGATGCGGTAGTACTCGGGCTTGCCCGCCATGAGTTCACGATAGACGGTGCGCACGAGGTCGGCGATCGAGTTGCTCTTGCCCACGAGCAGCCGGCCGTCGGGGCTGCGCACGGTCAGCAGGTGATCTTGCAAGGCGGCTATCCAGCGCAGCGCGGCGGGGTCCTTGAATGTCTGACCGCTCTGCGCTTGCGCACTGACAAAGAGGCCGGCGGCGTCCCAGGCATCAAACAACGCGTCCGGTGCGGCTTCGGTCTGCTGCGCGACGAAAGTCTGAAGCTGATTGAAGAAAGCATCGCGGTCCGCCGCGCTCCGGTCCAGCGCCTCAGCTTTGCCTTTGAGCGCGGCGAAGATCGTTTCCGCGCCGTTCACGCCTTCGGCCTTCAGTCCGATCAGGCGGCGCCGCATCGGCTCGGCGAACGCGGCGCTCATGTGAGGCGGCACAGGCAGTTGCGCGGCCGGACGCAGCGCGAGGTAACCCATGTAGGTGCCGCCGAAATGGTCGTTGAGCACCTTGTCGGCCACGCGGATTGGATGGGCCGGCTTGAACCATTTGACCGGGTTGTCGTTGATGACGATACGGCTGATGCCCCAGACGGCGAGCAGGATCAACAGCAGCGTGCCGGCCAGAATCGGCTTGGCAGAGCGGAAGGTGCCGTGTCCCACACGGCGCAGCACGCGGGTCATGAGCGAGTGCGACTCCGCTTCGGCGTTGTGCTCAGTGAGGCCGAAATTCTCCAGCGCCTCCGGCTTGATGAACATCACTGAAGCGGGGATAAAGGTGATGGTCCATATCCACGCCACCATCACGCCGATGGCGATGAAGATGCCGAAGACCTGTACCGGCGGGATCGGGGTCAGGGCCAGCGAGAGGAATCCGACCGCCGTGGTGAGGCTGGTGTACAGCATGGGCGTGAACAGGGTATCCATGACATGTCGGATGGCTGTCGCGCGGTCTTTGCTCTCCTGGTAGCGGTCGAAGAATTCAGAGAGGATGTGGATCGCGTCCAGCACGGCGATCGGCATGATGAAGATCGGGATCATGCTGCTCATGATGTGGATCGTGTGGCCTGTGGCGACCAGCAGCGCCATGGTTACGATGCAGCTCACGACCGCGACGATCAGTGGCGCGATGATCAGGGCCAGCTTGCGGAAAAAAAGCAGCAGCAGCAGGAAGATGATCAGCATGGCGGTTGGCGCAGAGATCGCCATCTGCTTGAACATCTCCACGCCGAACGTGTCCTCGGCCACCGGCAATCCGGTGATGTGGTAGTCGTCGCCGGAGACGAAGGTCGCGATCTTATCTCTGAGCCGACGGGCGACCGCGTACGAGAGGTGCTTGTCGGTGAGCGGAATGTAGAGGGCCAGCGCTTGACCGTCTTCCGAGACGAGCGTGCCTTTCATGAAGGGCAGGTTCATGGCCTTGTCGCGCACCGCGCGCGCAGCCTCCGGGGTGGCGGGCGGCTCGGGCATCAGCCACTCGAAGCTGACGCTGCCGAGTCCGCCCTGCTCGACATTATCCACCGTGGACGGCGCGATGATGTCGATCTCGATGACCCCGGCCTGGGGATCTTCCGGCTTGCCGATCGCCGCGCCGTGCAAGGTCTTGGCGTATTCGGTCAGCGTGTGAACGTCGCGCAACGTGGCGGGATTGAAAACATAGTCGGGCGCGCGGGTGTTGACCACGCCCACGACCAGCATGTCGGAGAGCGCGAACTCCTTTTTCTTCGCATTGTGAAAAACGCGCACGTGCTCCTCGGGGGAGAGCATGTTCTCCGGGTCGGTATCGATTTTCGCGCCGTGCAGGAAAGGGAAGACCGAGGGCGCGACGGTGGGCAACGCCGCAAGCAGCAGCATGGCCACTGTCGAGCCGGCCATCAGCCACGTCACGGCGGCAGGACGCCTGACGCAGAAAGCCATCATTTTTCGCATCATCTTCGGAGCCTCCTCCGGTATGTGTTGTCCCATCGTCAGCCCGTTATTTCTCCAGATCGTAGGGCCATGTGACCAAGCCGCCGTCGAGCACGCGGACGTCGGAGTAACCGGCGCCGCACAAAATGCGCGCGGCCTCGTAGCCGCGCAGCGAGATCTTGCAGAACGCGACTACCGGACGGTCGCGCGGCACCTCGTTTAGCCGTGCGCGTAGCGCGCCGAGCGGGATGAAGAGCGAACCGGGCAGGCGCATGGTCTTGAACTCGTCCGGGGTACGCACGTCAAGCAGGGCCGGGGGATTTTCTGAACGCAGCTCGGCATGCAACTCGGCAGCAGAAACGCCCTTGAGCATGCCGTCCAGCTTGTTGCGCATCACATCCGCCGCAGTCAGGATATTGTCCACCGCAGGAGAAAAGGGCGGTGCGTAGCAGAGGTCGGCGTGCGCGAGCTGGTCGACCGTCATGCCGGCGGTGAGCGCCATCGCGGCGACGTCGATCCGCTTGTCGCCCGCGCCGGGGCCGACTGCCTGCGCGCCGAGCAGCCGGCGCGTCGCGCGGTCGGCGATCAGCTTCAGGATCAGCAGCCGCGCATCCGGCATGAAGTGCGCCTTGTCCGGGGCGGGGGTGAGCGTCACGGCGACATCGTAGCCGGCCGCGCGTGCCTCGCGCTCGGTCAGGCCGGTGCACGCCACGCAGAAATCGAAGACCTTGCAGACCGCGCTGCCCAGCACGCCGGGGAATTCATCCGCGATGCCGCAGATATGGTTGGCGGCCACGCGCCCCTGCTTGTTGGCGGTCGATCCCAGCGGGATGAAGGCGGGTTGGCCGGTCATCAGGTGGTTGACCGCCACGCAGTCGCCTGCCGCGTAAATGTCGGGGTCGGAGGTTTGCATGTGGCGGTTGACGGCGATGGCGCGCGTGCGCTCGCAGATCGCCAGGCCGGCGTCGCGCGCCAGATCGGTGTTGGGGCGCACGCCGATCGAGAGGATCACCATATCGGCGGGCAGGGTGCCGGCCGTGGTCTGCACCGCGCCCACGCGGCGGTCGTCGCCCGGCCTGCCGAGGATCGCCTCCACGCCGGAGCCGGTCATCACGCGCACGCCCTTGGCCTCCATGTGCTTTTCGACGAGGCGCGCCATGTGCGCGTCGAGCATCGTGAGGATCTGGTCCAGTTTTTCAACGACGGTCACGCGGCAGCCGTGCTCGGCCAGCGCCTCGGTCATCTCCACGCCGATCAGGCCGCCGCCGACAACCACAACGTCTTTGGCCCGCGTTTCGGCGAGCGCCGCCTTGATCCCTTCGGCGTCTTCCACCTCGTGCAGGGTGTACACGCCGAGCTTGTCCACGCCGGGCAGCGGCGGCTTGACCGGCCGCGCGCCGGTGCAGAGCACCAGTTTGTCGTAGGCGAGCCATTCGGTCGGCTCGGTGCCGCCGGCCGGAGCCACGCCGACACGCTTCTTTGCGCGGTCGATGCGCAGCGCCACGGTCGCGTTGCGGACCTTCACGTTTTTGACTTTGCCGAAGAAAACAGGGTCGCGCACCACGCCGACCGGCGTGCTCATCAGCTCCCTCTGCTCCTTGACCACGCCCGAGACGTAGTAAGGAAGCCCGCAGCCCGCATATGAAAGCAGATGCCCTTGCTCGATGACTGTGACGTCGGCCTGAGGGGTCATGCGGATGACACGCGACGCGACTTTCGGCCCGGCGGCCACGCCGCCGATGACAATGATTTTCAATTCTGGCTTCATTATACTCCCCTCCTCTTTATCCCCATTCTATCAGGCTCTGTGTCAGACGGGAATGAGATCTTTGACCTCTTTATCCACAAGAAGAGGTGGCGGTCATTCAATCAGGAGGTGGCGCATGAACGTGATGGAGCGTGTGGTCATGCGTCGCTGTCGGCGCTGTCTCGACGGATGACGGCAGGCAGCCGGGACAGGCGCACGTCCGGGTTCTTTTCGGAGAAGTAGTTCAATTCCCAGTCGGACGTGAAGAGCGCGGCGGTCCGGCCTGCGGAATCCGTTGCGAGGCGGCATCCGGTCGGCAGTTTGCGTTCGCGGATGGCCGCGTGGCCGACATCCTCGGGGTTGACCCAGCGGATGATGCGCCAAGGCATGGGTTCGAGGCGCGACGCCGCGCCGTATTCACTTTCCAGACGGTATTGGAGCACATCGAACTGCAAGACGCCGACCGCGCCGAGGAGGGGGACATTCTGCACCGAGTCCGCGAGCGCAAAGGCCTGAACCGCGCCCTCCTGCAGCAGGTGTTCCAGCCCGGTCCGGAACCGCTTGTACGCGGAGCTGGCCGGATTGTGCAGCAGGGCGAAACATTCGGGCGGGAACTGCGGCAGCGGGTCAAAGGTCAAGCCCTCCTCTTCCGACAGCGTGTCTCCGATGCCGAACACGCCGTGTCCAACCAGACCGATCACGTCGCCGGGATAGGCGGTGTCCACGGTCTCGCGGTCGCGTCCGAACACGCGGTGCGAACTGGCGAGCCGCAGCGACTTGCCGGAACGCGGATGGAAGACTTTCATGTCGCGCGTGAAGACGCCGGAACAGACGCGCAAAAAGGCGATCTGGTCGCGGTGCTTCGGATCCATGTTCGACTGGATCTTGAAAATGAAACCGGAAAAAGCCGGGTGCCGGGGCGCGATCAGGCCTTTGCTGGAGCGGCGCGGGCGGGGCGGAGGGGCATAGTCCAGAAAGGCATCGAGCAGCAGGTGCACGCCAAAATTGTTGATCGCGCTGCCGAAAAAGACCGGCGTCATGTCGCCGGACGCAACCAGTGCCGGATCGAGCCGCTCGCCGGCCGCGTCGAGCATCTCAAGCTGCTCCAGCAGCGCGGCATAGGTCGTTTGCGAGAGACGTTCGCGAACCTGCGTGTCGCTGACGTCATGCACGGCGACGGGCGAACGGTAGGCGCCGCCTGGCGTGCGTTCGAAAAAATGCGCCTGGCGCCGCTGCCGGTCATAGACGCCGCGGAATTCGGGGCCGTCGCCCAGCGGCCAGTTCATGGCGCAGACGTGGATCTGGAGCGTCTGCTCGAGCTCGTCGATGATGGCGAGCGGATCGCGCGCCGGGCGGTCGAACTTGTTGACAAAGGTGAAGATCGGAATGCCCCGCAGCCGGCACATTTCGAAGAGCTTGAGGGTCTGGCTCTCGATGCCCTTGGCGGCGTCGATGACCATGACCACGGCGTCAACGGCCATGAGCACGCGGTAGGTGTCTTCGGAGAAATCCCGGTGGCCGGGCGTGTCGAGCAGGTTGATGCAAAAGTCGCGGTACTCGAACTGAAGGACCGTGGAGCTGACCGAGATGCCTCGCTGTTTCTCCAGTTCCATCCAGTCTGACGTGGTGGCGCTTTGCGCCTTGCGCGCCGTGACGGATCCCGCCAGTTGAACCGCACCCCCGTAAAGCAGAAATTTTTCGGTCAAGGTGGTCTTGCCCGCGTCCGGGTGCGAAATGATGGCGAATGTCCGTCGCCGCGCGATCTCGTGTTCCATGAGGGGGCGTACTATGGAAAAAATGCCACGGCGTGTCAAGTGTGCGGGCGGGCACGTTCAGGATCGCGCCTTGCGGGGATGTCCGGCCTGGTGCCGGCTCAGAAAAACAAATGGAAAGAGCCGAGAAAACGATCTGGGAGCGTCATGTGCGGATGTGATAAGGTAAAGACGATTTTTTCAAGCCGGGTTACGGACGAAGGAGGAAAGCGGATGAGTGACAAAACCACTGTGTCTGACGGAAAGCGCGCCGCGAGCGATCCGCTGGCCGGGCAGGCGGCGGACGCGCGCTATAAGAGTTTCAATGAGACGGCCGATCCGTGGAAGGTGATCGGCACGCTCGGGTACGGCGATGACCGCACCATGGTCTCGACGGTCGAGCGTGTGATTTTGGATGCCGATCCGTCGCAGTATCCGGGTTTCGAGGACAAGCTGCTGAAGTGCGCGGCCGATCCGGCCTGCACCGAAGCGGGATACGGCTTTATCTGCCGCCTGCTGGCGCTGATCGCCTCGCCGAAAAGCGTGGCCGCCCTGAAGGAAAAGCTGGCGAGTGGCAACGAAGTGGTTGCTTTCCTGACGCGCATGGCCATCGAGCAGGTGCCGGGCGACGAGGCGACGGCGGCGCTGCGCGCGGCGGCCGGTGTCCTCAAGGGACGTGAAGCGGACGGTTGTGCCGGCGCGGTTGCGGCGCGGACCCGGGCGCGGTGAAACCGGCTCGGTCGTTGACGATTCAGCCATCAAACCCATTTTCGAGGAGAGAAGCATGAGCGTGTCCAGACGTGGTTTCATCAAGCAGGCGGGCGTGGCGGCCGGAGCGGTCGCCGCGTTCCCGACAATCATTCCGGCCTCGGTGCTGGGACAAAATGCGCCGTCTAAGGTGCTGACCGTAGCCTGCGTGGGCGTGGGCGGGATGGGGCTTTCGCATATCACGCAGATGCTCGGGCGCGAGACCGTGCGGATTGTGGCCGTGGCCGATGTCGATGCCTTTCATCAAAAGCGCGCGGCGCAGATGATCAACAAGAAATACGGTCGTGCCGACTGCCGCATGACCGGCGATTTCCGCGAGGTCACGCGCGCTCCGGACGTGGATCTGGTCACCGTGGCCACGCCGGACAGTTGGCATGCGATCCCGGCGATCGATGCTATCCGCCACGGCAAGGATGTCTTTGTGGAGAAGCCGCTGACGCTGACGATCCGGGAAGGACAGGTGCTGGTCGAGGAGCTGCGCAAGCACCGGCGCGTGGGCCAGACCGGTACGATGCAGCGCTCGTCCGAGGGCTTTCACCGCGCGGCGGAACTGATCCGCAACGGACGCCTCGGCACGGTCCGGCACATCGATGTGCTGATTCCCGCAAACAACCGTTATGTCGGCGCGACGTGGAAGCCCGAACCCGTCCCAGCCGGTCTTGATTATGATTTCTGGCTGGGGCCCGCGCCCTATGCGCCGTACACGTCGCAGCGCACCCATTACCAGTTCCGCTACATCCTCGACTATGCGGGCGGACAGACCACCAACTGGGGCGCGCACTATCTTGATATCGCGCAGTGGGCGCTGGGCATGGATGAGTCCGGGCCGGTCGAGGTGGACGGACACGGCGTTTATCCCGGCAGCGGACTGTTCACCGCGCCCACGCGCGTGGACGTGCGCTATGCCTACGCCAGCGGCGTGACGATGCGCATGCGCACCCGCACGGACGGCGTCTACGACGGCAACATCATCTTTCATGGCGACAAAGGCACGCTGGATGTTTCGCGCAGCAAATTGCGGTCCGATCCTGCGGGCATCCTCACCGAGAAGATCGGCGACGACGAGGTCCGCCTCTACAAAAGTCGCGACCACTTCGGCAACTGGATCGAGTGCGTCAAGACGCGCGAGCGCCCGGTGTCGGATCTGGCGGTCGGCCACAAGACCACCAACCTCTGCAACATCGGCAACATCGTGATGCAACTCCAGCGCAAGCTGAAGTGGGACCCGGTCAATGAGCGCTTTGACGGCGACGAGATGGCGAACCGGCTGTTGACGCGCGCGATGCGCGGTCCGTGGTCGCTTGCCTGAAGAGACTAGCCGGTTGATCATGAGTTGCTGCATCTGGACCGGGTCAATCTTGACAGGTCACACGTTTTCCCCAGGCTCCCAAATCAACTCAATCGACGCTCCGAGCAGCTTCCGCACCATCGGCATCATGCCGCCCACCAGTTCGTTTAAATCCACCACTGCGGGGGTTGCCGGCTGTTGGCGAGCGAAGGTCAGGAGCTGCCGAGTCAGCACCTTTGAACGGTCGGCCGCCTACCGGATCATACGCAAGTCCGCACAGACCGGGTGCTCCGTGCCAAGTTCTTCCTGTGCCAGCTCGGCGTGCCCCAAGATGACTTGTAACAGATTGTTGAAATCGTGGGCAACCCCACCCGCAAGCCTGCCCACCGATTCCATTTTCTGAACGCGCATCAACTGCTCGGATACCGCCACATGCTCCGTGATATCGCGTTCGACCGAAACATAATTGACAATGCGCCCGCCCGTATCGCGAACAGGCGCAATGGACGCTTCCGAAATCCGACAAGAGCCGTCGGCCCGTTTGCTTTTAAATCGTCCGCGCCATTGCTTGCCGACGGCAATCGTGTGCCAAAGATTCTGGTACAGCGCCTGATCAGGCGCTTGGTCTTTGAGCATGTCAACGCTTTGCCCGACAACCGCCTCGCGCGACAGGCCAGCCGACACCTCAAATCCCGGATTCACGAATTGAATGACGCCATCGGCCGTCGTGATAATGACGCCCCGCATGGCATTAATCCCCCGCATACGTCTGGCGCAGGTGCTTGACGGTCAGCGCCCGCGAAAAATCGTCGAACGACACGCCGGCACCTTTGGGCGTAAACGTCAGGGTGATCGGGCGCCCAGGAAAGAGCGCGAAACTGTTGTCGCTGAACTCCCCGCGAATCCCCTCCACGTCAACCCAGACAAAAAAAGCCGGCTTGTCGGTCGTCAGCGTGACCGTCCATCGGCCCTGCCGGTCGGCCGGGATCGCATCCACCCGAGCGTCCCCCAGGGCATGGCGCTTATAGGCGTGGAAGAACCACTCGTTTCTGTGCGTCACCGCGCGGCCCGCGGCCTCGCCGCGCATTACCACCTCGAGGAACCGGTCGGTCCGCTCCGCGTCATCGCCAAAACGCGCCAGCGGATATTTGCCGAGCAGTTTGGCAGAACGCGGAGCCAATTCAGCCGGCAGCGCCACTGCGTCAAGCCGTTTCCCGTCGAAGCCCCACACCTCGACTGACGCCTCGGCCGCGACCGGCTCGGCGAAATCGTTGACGGCCCAGAACTCCAGGTTTGTGCCTTGATCAACCGGAATGGTCATCACGGCCAACGGCGCGTAAAAGCGCCGGGCGTGATAGTGCAGGTGTTTCCACTTGCCGCCGTATTCGACGCTTGACCAGGAAGCCACCGGCCAGTTGTCGTTGAGCTGCCAGTAGAGCGTGCCCATGCAGCGCGGCTGCAACCGGCGCCAAGCCTCGACAGCCGTCTTGATCGCCAGCGCCTGCTGCACCTGCGAGAGATACAGGACGTTATCAAAACCCTCCGGGAAGCGGAAGTAACGCGCCATGGTCTCCAGCATGCGGGCATTGCCGCCGCGGTTTTTCTGGTGATGTTCAAAATCCGGCGCCGTCGGATTCATTTGGCCCGGCGCGACAAAGGTCTTCGCCACTTCCGGCGAAGAAAAAGATTGATAGCCGAACTCCGAGCAGAAACGCGGCTTATAGGTATAGTACGCGGAGAAATCCTTGTTCTCGTGCCACACCGTCCAGTTGTGCATGTCGCCGCGGTTGTCATCGTGCCACGCATCCCCGAAATCTCCGGGACCCGCGCAGGGCGAAGAGGGCCAGAAGGTGCGGACGGGATCATACGCCTCCACCGTCTCGGCCAGCACGCGGCTGAGACGGTCGTAGTTGATCAGATAGCGGTCGCGGTTCTTGCGGCTCGCCTCAAACCAGGTGAGCGCGCCGATGCACTCGTTATCGCCGCACCAGAGCGCGATGCTGGCGTGATCGCGCAACCGGCGCAACTGATGGGACAATTCCGCGCGCACCTCCTCCAGAAACGCGCGGTCAGAGGGATACAGCGCGCACGAA
>MWEJ01000006.1 GCA_002071025.1 Verrucomicrobia bacterium ADurb.Bin070
GGTCACCGGACGGCGCTCTGGACATCCTGTGGGTCAGGGCGCTCATCACGGACGGGCTCCACGACGACTATTGGAAGGGGAGCCGCGACCGTGAGGCCACCGTCAGAGAGGCAGTCTTTGCGGCATGACCTCCGGAACGATGTCACTTTCCTGACACACACCCCCCAAGATGTCACCGCGTCGCCGTCCGCCGCCGTGATCGTGTCGGCGGTAACGTCCACCGCAAGCGTTCCCGCCGTGCGCAAGGTTTGCGCGTGAAGCGACAGCACACCCGCACACACAGAGATTAAACCGGCCAGCCTCGTTTTCATGACGCCTCCTCCTCGTTGTTCAATCGTGCAGCCCACACATCCCGGATTCAAACTTACTTTTCAAATAATAAGGGTTTGAATACTGAATGGTCAATCTCACAGCGTGGGCGTCCAGCAGCCCTGCACCTCGACCGCCTCGCCATCGCCGGGCCAGGGCGGCATCGTCACGGCGACCGCGCCGAGCGGCTCCGGGCCCAGCGCGCGAAACTGAAACCGCGTGCCAACCGGGATCGTGAGGCAGGCACCGGGCGCCAGCGCCACCGTCTCCGCGTGGCCTGCCTGTTCACGCCACATCTCGCCGCCCCCTCCCACCACGTACCAGATCTCCTCCACCGTACGGTGTACGACCGCTTTGGAGACCGCGCCGGCAGGCAATTCGAAGTGGGCCATGCTGCCGCCCTTGAGACTCAGCAGCAATCGAACGGCGGAACCGTCCGGCGCCGTGACGTCCGGTGCGTGCGGCAGCGTGCGGGTTGCAAATTGTGACATGCCTTGATGCTCCTGGTGTTTGTCGCGCCCGGCCGGGCGCGGCATCATGAAAATGTGGTGTCGACGCGCATGCGCCGGCCCTTGAGATGCAGGTTGGCGCCAGTGATGATGACCTTTTCGTCCTCGCGCCGCAGATCCAGCGGCTCGCCCGCCCAGACCGCCCAGCCGCGCGCGGCGGCGCGCGCGTACAGGTGTTCCAACGTGTCGGAGAACCGCTCCTGGCCACGCCAGAACGGCAGCGGCCCGAGCCGGTAGATGAGCGGCGCGTGGGTGAGCGCTTTCACGGCGGTGCCAAAATCCTCAAAAGGCGGGTGCGGCGACCCGTAAAAGCCTGCGAGATCAACCGACGCGGGCGCGTCCGACCGTGCCGTCGCGGCCGGCGCGGGCGCGGTCAGCGCCGCGTCGCCGAGCAGCTCTGCGCGGCTGATGCCGCGTACGCCCAGAAGCAGTAGCGGATTCTTGGTGATCGCTTCGCCCAGCAGGTAGTAGATCGCGGCCAGATGTTTACAGGGATTGGCGTAATCCGGACAGGAGCAGCGGCTCGTCAAATCATTCTCGCGTTGCGGAAAGAGCGGACAGCCGGCCGCGCGGAACAGCCCCTCCACCTCAAGCGGCAGCTCGGCGACCAGCAGGCGCGCCACCAGCATCGGCTGGGCGCGCAGGGCATCGATCAGCGCCGCCTTCGCCTCCTCCGGCACAGTGCGGAAACGGATGGAGCTGGCGTACGGCTCTGTGGTGGCGCCCTGGACCTGGGCCGTGATCAAGCCCGGCGCGATTTCGAGCCGGGACACCTGGCCGGAGACCGCGTAATTGCGGCCGCGCCCCAGGCGCGCCCCGAGGCGGAAGCGCTCGATGACTTCGGTCCAGCGCCGGCTCCACCAAGTGCGCAGCGGCCCGCTGTGCGCGTTCTGCGAACGGATGCCGCCTTTGACAGTCAACGGGGTACGCAGCGTGTATCGCTTTTTTTTGCTCATTCCCCCACCTCGTCGGCGATAACGGTTTCGGAGAGGCGCAGGATCTCATCCAGTTCGGCGTCGGAGAGTTCGGTCAGGAACGCCTCGCCGCTGGTGACGATTTCTGCGGCCAGGGCGCTCTTATGCGCGATCATATCATCGATGCGCTCTTCGAGGGTGCCGCCGCAGAGAAACTTGTGAACCATCACCTTGCGGGTCTGCCCGATACGGAAGGCGCGGTCGGTGGCCTGGTCCTCGACGGCGGGATTCCACCAGCGGTCGTAGTGGAAGACGTGGCTCGCGCGGGTCAGGTTCAGGCCGGTGCCGCCGGCTTTGAGCGAGAGGATAAAGACCAGCGGTTCGGCGCTCTCCTGAAAGGCCTGCACCATGCGGTCGCGCACCTTGCGCGGGACGCCGCCGTGAAGAAACGGCATATCGCGGTTGAAGGTTTCGCAGAGGCGCTGCTTCAGCAGTGCGCCCATCTCCGCGTATTGGGTGAAGACCAGGGCGCTCTCGCCGCGCTCGAAAATTTCCTCCAGCATCTCCTCGAGGCGCTGCAGTTTACCGGAAGGGCGCTCCATCGCCTGCGGCTGGCTGAGATAGTGCGCCGGATGGTTGCAGACCTGTTTGAGGCGGGTCAGCACGCCGAGAATCAAGCCGCGGCGCGCGATCCCTTCGGCTTCGGCCGAATCTCTGCGAAACTGCTCCAGCACCTCCTCGTAGAGGTGCGCCTGCTCGCGCGTGAGGCAGCAGGTGACGGTGCCTTCGCGTTTCTCCGGCAGGTCGGAGATGATCTGCTTGTCGGTCTTGAGACGCCGCAGCAGAAACGGCGCGGTGATGCGCCGCAGCCGCGTTCGTGCGCCGGGATCGGTGCCGGATTGGATCGGCCGGAAGAACGCATCGCGAAAGACCGCGCGCTTGCCCAGCAGGCCGGGGTTGAGAAAGTCCATCAGCGACCAGAGGTCGCCGACGTGGTTTTCGACCGGCGTGCCGGTCAGCGCGATCCGGAAGTCGGCCTGCAGCGCGCGTGCCGCCTGGGCCTGGCGCGTGTCGGGATTTTTGATGTTCTGCGCCTCGTCGAGCACGATGCCGGCCCAGCCGACTTTGCGCAGGTCGGCGTAGTCGCGGTAGAGCAGATGGTAGCTGGTGAGCACGACGTCTGCGCCCTTTGTCTCGCGCACAAAGGAGTCGCCGTGCCAGCGCTGCGCACCGTGATGGAGCATCACGCGCACATCGGGCGTGAAGCGCCGACACTCGCGCAACCAGTTGCCGAGGACCGACATCGGGGCGACCAGCAGCACGGGGCGGCGTTCGCCGCGCACTTTTTCGTGCAGCAGAAAGGCCAGCGTCTGGATCGTCTTGCCGAGGCCCATGTCATCCGCCAGGCACGCGCCGAAGCCCCAAGTACGCAGGAATGCCAGCCAGCTTAAACCGCGTATCTGGTAGGGACGCAACTCGCCGCAGAAAGCGGCGGGCGGAGGCAGCAGGTCGAAGGCCTGTTCGCCGCGCAAGCGTTTGAGAAACGGGTCGAGCCAGCCGCCGCCCCGGACGTCGGACACCTCAAGTCCGCTGCGTCCGGAGGTGCCCAGCGCCAGCCGCACGACCTCAAGCGCCGATTGCATGTCCGCCTGTTTGCGCTGCGAGATGCGCAGCGCCTCCTGAAGCTGGCGCACATTGATCTGAATCCAGCGGCCCCGGAAGAAGACCAGCGGCGATTCAGAGGCCAGCAGCGTTTCAAGCTCCTCGCGCGAGACCGGCTGCCCGTCGAGGGTGACGGTCCAGTTCAGCGCAACCTTTTGGTCCAGCGCCTGCGGGCCAGCGGCCGTGTCGGCGTGCGGCATCGCATCGACTTCCAGCGTGACGGCCTGCTGCGCGTGGCGGCTCCACCAGGGCGGCAGGCTGACACCGTAACCCGCCGCCTCCAGCAGCGGCGCGGCGGTGTTGAGAAAGGCGTGCGCCTCGTCAGATGCCAGTGTGCAGCCGAAACCGCGCGGGTGGGGTTCGGCTTTTGCCAACGGCGCAAAGAGCATGGCGGCCTGGCCCAACGCGATCAACAGCGTCTCATCGGCACCGGCGAGCCACGGCGTCACACCGTTCTGGCGCACGCTGCTGAGGCGTACGTACAGGAACCACGGCTGATCTGAAACGGGAGGTTCTTCCAGTTGGAAAAGCAGCGTTGTGTCACGCATCGCGCGGCTTTCGACCGGGCGGCGCCACAACGCGATCGTGTCATGCAACGCATCAAGCTCTTCGCTTGCCTCCCAGCGGATCACCGGGTTGTCGCCGCGCAGTGCGGCAAACCAAGCATCGTGGGCGCTGTAGAATTTGCCGTGTTCGGCATGCGAGCGCGACAGCGTGGTCACCACGCTGAACCGCACCAGATGGTCGGTCAGCTCCTCCAGCATCTCGGCGGCACAGAGCAGCGGGTCCTCGCCCAGCGTGAGCAGCGGCGGCAGGCGCGCGGCCAGTGCCTCAAGCCGCTGCCGGTCGGTGGTGTCGAGCGACGCTTGCCAGCGCGCTTCGATGCACCCGTCGTCGCGTCGGGCGAGCGCGGGCAAGAATCTGCCGCGGGCCACGAGCGAACCGGCAAAACGGAAGAGATGGGCAAACGCGAGCAGGTCTTCGCCGGCGAACACGCCGTCGACCAGACGTCGCTCTTGGCAGGCCCCCAGAAGGGTAAAAGCCTGTTTCCATGTCAGGGAAGCGGCCGAGACGGTCCAGGTGCCCAGCGAAACCGGCGGCGCGCCGGGGGCGCCGTCAGGCATGAGAAACGGTTGGGAGGGCATCGGTGACAGGCCTGCGGATGTCCGGAACGTCGGCAGGCGCAGATCATAAGAAGACATCTGAAGCTCTGCGGTGTCCCACAGAAAACTCTTGAGGATGCGGCCGAGGGCTGCTGAGCCGACATCATAGGGCGAGACCCGCGTATGCGCCCGTTCGCCCGCCTCAGGACACGGTTCATGCTTGATGGCCGCCTGTTCGCCCCACACGTTCACATTGCGCTGGCGCCAGCTTATATGCAGAATCACGAGCATCCCATCGGTCTGCCCGACAACACGCCGAATCGCTGACGGTCATGAGACGGTAGCAGATGGAGATAAAATAATGTGATTCCGCTTTGCCGTCAAGGAGCAAGCGGAGCAACGGCCATCCGGATCACCAGCCCTGCGGGGCGGCTGGACGCGGCGGGCCGGCCGGGCGGGCCTGTGCGGCGGGACGCGGCGGCGGTTGGCGCGGACCGTTTGGGCCGGGATGCGGACGCTCATCTCGCTCGCGGCGCGCCATGCGCTCTTTCAGGCGGCGCTGCCCTTCGGCGGTGATCAGTTCGTGGGCCTTCTTGCGCTGTTCTTCGGTCAGGCTGTCGCGGATCACCACCAGAATCTGCGTGGACAATTTGGCTTGTTCGGTCCGCATCGCGCCGATGTGTTCAATCAGTTTCATGATCTCTTCCGCCGAGGTGCCGGGTTCGGCTAAAACCTTTTTCGCGATCTCGGCCTGCTGCAGGGCAGCGGTGTTGATCGTGTCATCCAGCATCTTCAGACGCGTGTCGATCTTGTCCATTTCCGTTTTGAGCTTCTGGGCCTGTTCGTCTTGGATACCGACTTTCTCCATGAATTCGGGATTCATGATCTGCTTGCCGACCCAATTCCCGTAATTCAGCGAACGCGACATGCGCGGCCGTTCGCGGTTTGCGGCCGCATCGGGCTGCTGCGCAATAACCGTAGCCGTCACGAGCGAAAAAACCAATACGAAGCTGAGATTTTGCATGGGACTCTCCTTGATGTGAATGCGGTAAGTGCCGGTGAAAACGGCCTGCGAATCGGTTTTATTGTCAGTTGTTCATAATTATTATCATCGGCGCTTGCGGGGGGGACCGCGAAATCCGCGCAAGAAACGCGCTTTTTTCGCGGGATCGCTCATATTTGGGCGCTTGTGCACCAAATCTGAGGGCCGATCCCAAGAGGATGCGTTGCCATGCTTGCGTGTATGGCAACGGTATACTTGTTATAAACTCTTGATATTAAGCATATTATAATTTTTATCATTTTCCGCTTTACACGACTTCCTTTAGACCGGGGTTTTCGTTTCGTTTGTTTACAACTTTCGCGACCACTGGTTGCGCACCGTTTGATTCGGGGGTCACCGTTGGCATAACTGCTTAAATTTGGCCGGGTTAGAGCTGTCAGACGGGGCTGTTCATAACCTGTTGACCGATTGATTATTCTTTCCCCTTGAACGGGGGGTGCAAATATGGTTCAACAGTACTGTTGCTGCTTGCTCTTCTCACCCCCTTTACTTTCTCTCGGCGGCCTGTTCTTGTGAGTGCTATGAATGCTCCCGAATTGTGGACGAAAGCGTGCGAACACCTCAAAAGTGTTCTCAACGATGATGTTTATTCGCGCTGGATCGAGAATATTAAGCCCTCCTCTATCCATGAAAACCGGTTTATCCTTCACGTCGACAATGACTTCTGCCAAACTTGGCTTGAAAACAATTATCAGGATGTCATTGTCGAAGCGTTGCGTGCGGCCGGAGCCCCTCACGATTTTTCGATACGGTTCGATATCCAAGCTTGCGACTCACCGAACGCGGCAGCGTCTCCGCGAGAGAGCGTCGCGGCCAAACCGGATCCCAAACAGCTCCCTGCCGCGAAGCGCCGTCATAAACCGGTCAGCAACGGCAACGGTAGCCCGTTAAACTCAAACTTCACGTTTGAGAATTTCGTCACCGGTCCCTCCAACAGTTTCGCGCATGCTGCCGCGCTGGGTGTCTCACAATCGCCAGGACGCGCCTACAATCCGCTTTTCATCTACGGACAGACCGGTATCGGCAAGACTCACCTGATGCAGGCTGTCGGTCACCGTGTCCTGCAGTCGCCCGGCATGAGCGTGAGTTATGTTTCGACCGAGACGCTTCTCAACGAGTACATCGAGTCGCTGGCGAAACAAACCACCATGAATTTCCGCAATAAATACCGGAACACGGATGTTCTGCTCGTCGACGATATCCAGTTCCTCGCCGGAAAAGAGCGGCTTCAGGAGGAATTTTTCCATACGTTCAATGTCTTGTACGACGCCCGCAAGCAGATCATCATGACCAGCGACCTGCCTCCGCGTGAATTATCCGGCCTTGAACCGCGGCTGGTTTCTCGTTTTGAGTGGGGCTTGGTGACTGAGATTGAATCACCCGATTTTGAGACGCGCCTGGCTATTCTCCGGTACAAGCAGACGCTGACCAAAGTGGGCCTGCGCGACGATGTTCTGACATTTATTGCTGACAACATTAAATCCAACGTGCGCAGTCTCGAAGGCGCTCTGACGCGCGCGGTGTCGTTCTCCTCGTTGAACCCGCAGATGCCGATGACGCTGGAGGTGCTGCGGAATCTTCTCAAAGACCAACTCAATGACGAACGCCAGAAGGATCTCTCATTCGATGACATTCAGCGCATGGTCGCTGATTACTTCGATTTGCGCCTGACGGACATGTCCAGCAAGCGGCGTCCACGCTCGGTGGCCGCACCGCGCCAGATCGCCATGTTCCTCTGCCGTAAACTGACGCGCTCGTCGCTGCCTGAAATCGCCAACTCGTTCGGCAAGACGCACGCCACCGTCATCCATGCCTGCAAAACGATTCAAGACCGTATTCAGGTCGAAGAAGAACTGCGCAGTTCCGTGCGGGAAATCACCCGCAAGTTGGGTCGCGATCCTCTCGCCTTTCAAATCTAACCCTTTTACAACCTGTCAATAACATGATGGTACCCCGTTCATCCTTTTTCAGTTGTGGCCCACTTATCATCACGGACGTTCCCGACATCCGTTCCGCTGTGCATATCCCATGCCCTTATCAACAGGTTACCAAGGGTGTAGACATTACACTTAATCTTTCTAACTCAACACGTTATGACCTTATTCACAGGATACGGACGACCTATTATTACTTCTAATCATTCTTTACTTTAATACCCCTAATCAGCTAAACTGGAGCCTTCATGTCTCGGAAAGCGGAAATCGTTGGGACAGTCTTAGAGGAGTGTAGGAAATGAAGTTTTCCATTGTCCGGTCCAAGTTTCTCGATGGCTTGCAGAGAATTCAGAATGTGGTTTCTGGAAAAGGGACGTTGCAGATTCTTCAGAATGCGATGATCCAAGCCGAGGACAACCGTCTCTGCATGACCACCACGGATCTTGATATCTCGGAGCGCTGCTATGTGGAGTGCGAGATTGAAGAAGCGGGCAGCACCACGCTGCCGATCCGACGGCTGACCAGCATCATCCGCGAGTTGGATGAAGGCAAGATCATGATCGAGGTTAACGAGGACGACGTGGCGACCGTCCAGGCCGGCTCCTCCTACTTCAAGATCATCGGCATGTCGGTGCGCGATTTTCCGCCGGTGCCGGCTACGGAAGGCAAGTTCTGTTATCGCGTCGATCAAGGCGTGCTGCGCGAGATGCTGCGAAAAACCAGCTATGCGATTTCGCAGGATGAAACACGCCGCGTGTTGAATGGCGTGCTGATGGCATTCAAGGACAACAAGCTGACCATGGTGGCGACTGACGGACGCCGTTTGGCGCTGGTCGAGCATGAGATTGAGTTCCCGCCGGAGGCAGAAGCCGAGTTGATCCTGCCCAACAAAGCCGTGAGCGAACTCATGCGCCTGCTCGGCAACGAAGGCGATCTCAAAGTGTACGCCCAGAAAAACCAGGCGGTCTTCGAGATCGGAACGACGATGGTGAGCAGTAAGCTGATAGACGGCGTTTACCCCAACTACCGCCAAGTCATTCCGGGGGCGTGCGATGAACGCGTGGTGATCGAGCGTGAAGCGCTGCTGTCGGCGCTGCGCCGCGTGTCGGTCGTGACGACGGACAAATCGAATGCTATGCGGCTGACGTTTTCAGCCAATCAGTTGACAATCAGCATCAACACGCCGGATGTCGGCGAAGGTCGCGACACCGTTCCCGTCAAGTATGCCGGCAAAGAGATCTCGATCATTTTCAATCCGGAATACGTCATGGATCCGTTGAAGAACATCGATGACGACGAGGTCTTTCTGGAGATGAACGACGGCCACAGTCCGGCGTTGTTGAAATGCAATGTGCCGTTCCTGTATGTCTTGATGCCGCTGCGCATCAGTTGAAAAAAGAGACAAAACGGAGTTGCGTTTACCGAGCCGGCTTAGGTATCATGCTCTCCACCTCTTTTTGAGGAAACGATTTTTTGCCTCATGGTGTAACGGTAGCACAGCAGTCTCTGGAACTGCTTGTTTAGGTTCGAATCCTAATGAGGCAACCACGTTCAACCCGAATAACCTCTTCTTGCGGTTTTTCGGGTTTTTTTTGTGCGGACAAATGAGGCGGACGAACGATGGCTGATGCGGTAAATACCCAAGATGCGGGGCTTGAATCACTGCCCCGCTTGGTTGAAGAACTCTCCATAACGCCGCGACAGATCACAGCCGTGGCGCGGTTGCTGTCGGAAGGCAACACCATTCCCTTCATTGCGCGTTATCGCAAGGAAGTGCACGGCGACCTCGACGAAGTGCAGATTTCAAAAATCCAGGAGCGTCTGACTTATTACCGGGAACTTGAAGACCGTCGCGCGACGATTTTGGTTTCCATCGAGGAACAGGGCAAACTGTCGACGGAACTAAAAGCCAAGATTCTGGCCTGCACGACCAAGACCGTGCTGGAAGATCTGTATCTGCCGTATAAGCCCAAACGCCGCACGCGCGCCATGATCGCGCGCGAAAAAGGCCTCGAACCTTTGGCCGAGTTGATTCTCTTGCAAGACCCCGCTGCGTGCCCTGATGTTGCTGCGGCCGCGTTTGTGGATGCTGAAAAAGGCGTGGCGGATGTGGATGCCGCACTGGCGGGCGCGCGCGATATCGTGGCGGAGACTGTCGCCGAAAACGCGGATGTGCGCGGCTTGGTGCGCCAGGCGTTTGCCGCGCAAGGTGTGGTGGTGTCTGAGGTGGTCGATCCGAAACCGGCGGAACCCACGAAGTTTGAGCAATATTACGATTTTTCTGAGCGGCTGTGCGACATCCCTTCGCACCGGTTTCTGGCGATCCGCCGCGGCCAGACCGAAGGTGTGCTGCGCGTGCGCGTGACATGCGAAGCGGCCCCGCTGCAGGTGCGTATCAGTGAGATGCTCGCGCTGAATCCCGCCTCGCGCTTTGCGCCGCATCTGAAAGAGGCCATCGAGGACAGCTATAAACGCCTGATTGCGCCGAGCGTCGAGATCGATGTCATGGTCGAGACCAAGATGAAGGCCGATCGCGCGGCGGTGGAGATCTTCGCGCAAAATCTGCGCAACCTGCTGCTGCAGGCGCCGCTCGGCGAGAAAAAGGTTGTGGGTATTGATCCGGGCCTGCGCACCGGGTGCAAATGCGTGGCGCTGGATGCGACCGGGAAATTCATGGAGACCTGCACCATCTTTCCCTCCCAGGGCGAGCGGCGGGAGATCGAGGCGAAAGTCGACATCTGCAAACTGGTGGCCAAGCACCGCCCGGCGGCCATCGCGGTCGGCAACGGCACCGGCGGCCGCGAAACCGAGGCGTTCGTGCGTGGCGTGCTGAAGGAGGCGAACATCAAGGAGGTCATGGTGATCGCCGTTAATGAATCCGGCGCGTCGGTCTACAGTGCGTCGGAGGTGGCGCGCGACGAGTTCCCCGACCTCGATCTGACGATCCGCGGCGCGATCTCGATCGGGCGGCGACTGCAGGATCCGTTGGCGGAGCTGGTGAAGATCGATCCCAAGGCGATCGGCGTGGGCCAATACCAACACGATGTGCATCAGCCGCTGCTGGCAGACAAGCTGGATGAAGTGGTGGTGAGTTGCGTGAACCATGTCGGCGTGGAGTTGAACACCGCCAGTGCCCCGCTGCTGACGCGCGTCTCCGGCATCGGCGGCACGATGGCCAAGAAGATCGTGGCCTACCGCAACGAGAACGGTGCCTTCACCAGCCGGCGCCAACTGGGCAAAGTCCCGGGTCTGGGACCCAAGACCTTTGAGCAGGCAGCAGGCTTTCTGCGCATCCGCGACGGCAGTCATCCGCTGGATGCCTCGGCGGTGCATCCCGAACGCTATGCGCTGGTCGAGCAGATGGCCGCCGATCTGGGCGTGTCCCTGTCGGAGCTGATCGGCAACGGTGCGCTGGTGGACCAGATCGTGTGTGCGAGGTATGTGTCGGAGTCGGTGGGCGAACCGACGCTGCGCGACATCATCGGGGAACTGAAAAAGCCGGGCCGCGATCCGCGCGCGACGTTTGAAAAGCCGGCCTTTCGCGATGACGTCACCGAGTTTGAGCACGTCAAGGAGGGCATGGTGCTGGAGGGGATTGTGACCAATGTCACGGCTTTCGGCGCGTTTGTGGACATCGGCGTGCATCAGGACGGACTGGTGCATGTGTCGGAACTTTCAGACCGCTTTGTGCGCGATCCGTCCGAGGTGGTCAAAGCCGGCGACAAGCTGAAGGTGCGCGTGCTGAGCGTGGACAAGGCGCGCCGGCGCATCGCGCTGAGCGCCAAGACGCAGCCTTCGGCGGCGCGGCCCGCCGGTGTGAGGCCGGCGGCGGGCGGGCGCGAGGCTGGCGGCGGCCGCCCGGGACCGCCTCGCGGCGGGGGCTTGTCCTCCGGGCGCGGCTCCTCCGGCGGTGGATTCTCGGTGAACCCGTTCGCCGGATTGTAGGCCGAAGTGAGAGGCGAACGACCGGAGGGATACGTGCATGCCTGAGGCTGGGCAGAGTCGGGAAGCAACGGAAGCGCCGATCGCCGCCCTTGCGACAGCGGCGGGACCTGCGGGCGTCAGCGTTGTGCGCGTTTCCGGACACGGTGCGCTGGCGGTCGGCGACCGTCTGGTGCCGGGCATGCGTTGTCCGCCGAGCCAGCGTGCGGCGGGGACCTTTTTTCACGCGCGCGTGACCCATCCGGTCACCGGCGAGGCGGTTGATGACGCCGTGATTCTGGTCTACCGCGCCCCTCACAGTTACACGGGCGAGGACACGCTGGAGATTCAGGGACACGGCGGCACACTCCCCTCGCGCCGCCTGCTGGCGGCGGTGCTGGCGGCCGGTGCGCGTTTGGCCGATCCGGGAGCGTTCACACGCCGCGCGTTTTTGAACGGACGCATGGATTTGACGCAGGCTGAGGCCGTGTGCGATCTGATTCAGTCCCGCACTGAACGTGCGGCGCATGTGGCCCGTGCCCAGCTTGACGGTGTACTGGGCGGACACGTGGCGGCGCTTTACGAGGCGGTCACGGGGGTTTGCGCCGAGGTGGAGCATCTGCTGGATTTCGATGAAGGCGAGCTGCCTGACCCCTTCATAGAGTGCGCTGGCCAGCGGCTGGCGGCCTGCATGGCTGAGATGGAGCGGCTGGCATCGTCGTGGAACGAAGGGCATCTGGTTCGCGACGGCGCGCTGGTGGTGTTGGCCGGGCGCCCGAACGCGGGCAAGTCGTCGCTGCTGAACGCATTGCTCGGAACCCGTCGCGCTATTGTCCACGATTTGCCGGGCACCACGCGCGATGTGATCGAAGAATCGGTGGCGTTGCACGGAATTCCGGTGCGGTTGGTTGATACGGCCGGTCTGCGCGACGCGCAGGATGGCGTCGAGCGCGAAGGAATCGAACGGGCGCGCGCAATGATGCGCCAGGCAGACCTGGTGATCTATGTGGTTGACGCGTCAGTCCCTCAACCCGAGTCGGTGGCGGCGGCGTGTGCGGCGTTGCCGGCTGGGCGCGTGATGGTGGCCGTCACGAAGTGCGATCTGCCCGCGTCGGTTCCGGTAGATGTGCCGTCGGAGCTGGCGTATGTGCGTGTCTCCGCATGGACCGGCGAGGGATTGGACGCGCTGAAGCGAGGGGTGTCGGAAAAGTTGGGCGTGACGGAAGAGACGTACGGGCACCCGATTGTATCGCTGCGGCATGTCGGCGAGCTGCGGACGGCCGTCGAGCAGAGCCGGGAGGCGTGTGCCGCGCTGAGCGCCGGGGAGACGGGACTGGTGTTGGCCGCCGGCCACCTGCGTGAGGCGGCCGAGGCGCTTGGACGCATGATCGGGCGCGTCTATACCGAGGATCTGCTCGATGCCATTTTCAGCCGCTTCTGCGTGGGCAAATGATGATGTCGGTTCTGGGGATTGGCAAATGGCGCACGATACCGTATACTCAAGAGCCGTGATGATGGTCGTGGATGTTCTGAAGTAACCCCGTAGAGTGCGTCAAGCACGGATAGGAGTCGGCAATGGCTATTGCAAAGATGGAGATCGGCACGGAGTTCGGTAAGGGATGGCGGCTGTTTCAGGCGAACATGGGCGTGCTGATCGTGGGCGGCATATTGATGTCGGTGGTGTCTGCGGTCACCTGCGGCCTGCTGTCCGGGCCACTCATGGTCGGCTTGCTGCTGATGGCGCAACGCCTGCTGAAAAATGATCCCGTCAAGCCACAGGCCGGCGACGTGTTCAAGGGCTTTGATTCATTTGTGCAGGCGTTGCTGTTGATGGTTATCGTGATCATTGCGGTCATGGTGCTGAGCATGCTGCCGATCATCGGCCAGTTGGCCAGTCTGGTGGTCAGTGCCGTGATGATGTGGGCACTCGCCTTCATCGCATTCGAAAAGGCGACGGCGGTCGATGCGATCAAAAAAGTGTTCGAACTCACGAAAAGCGGAGAATTCACTGTGCCCTTGGTGTTCGCCGTCATCGCCAGCCTGGTCGGCGGTCTGGGCGCGGTCGCGTGCGGCATCGGCGTTTTCTTCACGCTCCCGCTCACCTACTGCCTGATGGCGTGCTGTTACGAGACGCTCTTCAGCGGTGAGCCCGAAGTCATTGAACCGGTGAAAGAGCAGGCGCCTCCCCCGCCGCCGCCGAATGATTTGCGGCTGTAAGCGCGGCAATCAGCAGGAAAGCAAAGGCCCCTTGAAAAAGGGGCCTTTTTTTGTCTGAAAAGACAGGAAGCCAAGCCAAGACCGCCTGTTCATAACCCGTCGATAACTGTTGATCCATTTTTCTTGATCCGTCTGCCCCATTCTGATCTAACAATATATAACATGTTTAGTATCAATAACTTACGATGAAATAAGCCGGCCCGAAATACGATATATGAGTATCGATTCACACTATTCGCGCTTGTCAATAGTTTTACGACGGGCGAGTGATCGGAGGTTCGTATCACGTCAGCGGTGAGGCGGCGGTATCCCGTCGCCTCCACCGCGTTGTTGGGGCTTGTCTTCATCCAAATCGCTATCGGGATCGATTTCATTTCCGCCGTAGGCCGCTGTTTCTTTTCGCGATCTCGAAGTAGCGCCTGCGGTCCGCATCGGCAGTCTTCCCGTTGACCCAGGCTACGTAGCCGACGATCGCCAGCCGGTAGACGTCCAATCTCTCGTGTCAGAGTGCCATTCGGCGTTCCTTCTTTGTTCGATCCCGATAGCGATTTCGATATCGATGCCCCAACCCACCAATGACTGGCTGGCTTTCGCCCGGCGCTCCGAGGCGTAACACCGCACCCCCCGCCCTTCCGTATCGGGATTCTGTGAATCAACGCGCGCGGGTGTGGTCATGGAGGATCAAGATTATGATTACGATTAAAATTATGAAGAGGCCTCCCCCCTGCGGTTTGCGGTCTGTCAGATGACCGTGTATACTGGGGACTCTATGAATCAATCCCCTTCCCTCTTTTCCGGTCATGGCGGTCAGGCATTCGCGTATGATGTCTTGGTGGTCGGTGGCGGCCATGCGGGCGCTGAGGCAGCGCTTGTGGCGGCGCGCATGGGCTGCCGCACGATACTGATCACGGGGCAACGCGCGGCGATTGCGATGATGCCATGTAATCCATCGATTGGCGGACTTGCCAAATCGCATCTGGTGTGTGAACTGGATGCGCTGGGCGGCGAAATGGGCGTGAATGCAGATCTGTGCGGTCTGCAATTCAAGACGCTGAACGCAAGCCGGGGTCCTGCGGTACAGGCCACGCGCGTGCAGTGCGACAAGCGCCAGTATGCGTTTCGGATGCAACAGGTTATCGCGGCAACTCCGAATCTGACGGTTCTTGAAGACGAAGTCACGGCTCTCATCACGGAGCGAGGTTCTGTACAGGGCGTAACCTGTGCGGTGCATGGTGCTTTATCCGCCCGGACGGTGGTCGTGACGTCCGGCACGGCGCTGCGCGGACGTATCCATATCGGCGAGGTGGTCGCGCCTGGAGGTGGCGATGGGAGGCCTGCGGCCGATGCGCTTGCGGGTTCTTTAAAAGCCGCTGGTTTTGAGCTGATTCGGTTGAAGACAGGCACGCCGCCCCGTCTTTTGGCGGCCAGTATCGCGTGGGAGCGGACGCTGATACAGCCCGGTGAGGAGCCGCCGCCATTCTTTTCGCTTCAGACGCAATGTTCCACGTGGAACATTCCGGGGCCTTGGCTGCCAGGCTCAGATCAGATCCCGTGTTGGTTGACTCATACGACCGACCGCACGCACGCCATTATTCGGGAAAACTTGTCGCGAAGTGCACTCTACGGCGGTTCGATCACCGGGACAGGTGTGCGATATTGCCCGTCGATTGAGGATAAAGTCGTCAAATTCACAGCGGCCATGCGCCATCATGTGTTTCTTGAGCCGGAGGGCCGCGAGCCAGATGCGCTGATCTACCCCAATGGACTCTCGAACAGCCTGCCGCGCGACGTGCAGCGTGATATGGTTCGGAGCGTGCCGGGGCTCGAACAGGCGGAATTTTTGGCCGATGCGTATGCCATCGAGTATGACAGCGTGGACGCGCGCGAGCTAAGGCACACGCTCGAAAGTCTGCGCATCCAAAATCTCTATTTAGCCGGCCAGGTGAACGGGACCACGGGATATGAAGAGGCTGCCGTTCAGGGTTTCATGGCCGGTGCCAACGCCGCGCTGCGGGTTCAGGGGCGGGAACCCTTCACGCTCAGCCGGCAGGATGCGTATATCGGTGTGCTGATCGATGATTTGGTCACGAAGGGCACGAATGAACCTTACCGCATGTTCACGTCTCGGGCAGAGCGTCGCCTGATCTTGCGACAGGACAATGCCCGCTACCGTCTGTTGGCTCATGCCGAACGGCTGGGCGTGAGCCCGCCGGCTTGTCGGGCTCAAACGCGCTGTTACGCACGTCAGGTCGAGAATGAGCTGGAGCGGTTGCAAGGCATGCGTGAGGGTGGGGTGTCGGCTATGACGGTGCTGGCGCGCCCTGAGATGCGCTACGGTTCATTGTGCGGGCGGCGTGATGACTTACCGGATGCTGTGGTCGAGCAACTCGAAGTGCGGGCCAAATACCAGGGATATATCGCACAGGAAGAGCGGGCGGCTGCGCGGGCCAAGAACGAGGAGTCGGTCGCGATTCCGGAATGGATGGATTATCGCGCGGTGGCGAGCCTGAGGTTTGAGAGCCGGGAGAAGCTGATGCGCGTGCGCCCTGAGAATCTGGGGCAGGCTGGGCGCATTCCGGGCGTCAACCCTGCGGATGTGGCCGTGTTGTCGCTGATCATCAAGCGCGGGCACCTGTAAGTTGAGGCGCGGAAACGATACAAATTAAACGTTATGCGACGTTACAGTGAAGAAGAGAGATTCGCGATCAAAAACGTTTGAAAAACAAGACAGGGCCTCACTCTAACGCCGGCGTTTCCAAGGTTTCTTATCTTGGGCCTGCTTATCGTGCACCAGCGCCATCAGTTCCTGGGCGGGCACGAGGTGGCGCCAGAGGAAGGCTTGCATGCGGTCTTCGGCGCCGACGGCGTCTCGCACCCAGGTGACGCCGGCGTTGGTGGACACGCCCTGAATGATGACGGGGACCGGTTTTTCGGTGGCGGAGAGAGTGGTTTTGACGGTCAGCCGCGCCACGGTCTGGGTTCCGGTGAGGGGGCCGCCGCTCACGCTGAAGCCGTTGGCGGGCTCTTTGATCTGGAACCGGATGGGACCGGTGAAACCATCCTTGCGGATGGCGTGGACGGTGATGCCGGCCGAGCCTTTGTCTGGCATGACGAGGCGGGAGGGCACGGCGCGCAGCTCGAAGTCAGGCTGGGGCGGAGAAACGCGCAGGCGGTAGGCGTAGGCGGCACCGCCTGCGTGCTGGGCATCGGCCAGCGTGAGGGTGTACGTGCCGTCGGCGGGCAGTTTCACGCGCAGATAGGAGTCGGCGTGGTGGGTGTTGATGCCGGAGCCGATGTCTTCTTGGTCGTCGTTCTGCGCGAGGCAGGCTCCGTTCGCGTCGGTCAGCCTCAGGGTGGCGTCCAGCGGTGAATCGAGGCGGCGGGCGTTAACCTCGGCCACGATTTCCTGTCCGGCGCGCCCTTCGATCAGGAAGAGGTCGCGGTCGCCGGGGGTGCCGATGGTGCCGTTCATGATCACGGGCGGCTCGATGCGCTGCGCCTGTTTGGGCGTGCTGTTCGGCTCTTGCTCAAGGCCATCCGGCAGCGCGTCGATGGCGAATGGTACAGGCGGCGCGAACAGGCCGCCCTTGCCGCGCACGGAGAGGGGGTAGATGCCGGGCGCGCGGTCCCGGGTCTCGGGCGTGAGGTGGCTCTCGGAGAGGTTGATGCCTTTGACATCGACGCCGGCCGGGACGTTGGCCTGCCCGCCGAGCGGGAAGACGCTGGTGACGAAGGGCAGTTCGCCGATCGAGATGCGGTAGACGAAGTCTTCGCGCCCGCGGAAGATGGCGTCGTGGATGGCCAGGATGTACTCGCCGTCCATAGGGATCTCACAGCCGATGACCGGATCAGGTTTGAAGCGGAAGTCGTCATTGTAGGCGATTTCGCGTCCGCGGGCGTCGCACAGGACCAGGACCGGCTGGAACCAGCCCGGCACGGCGTCGGCCATGTAGGGGACGAGCGAGCGGGCGAGGGTCGTGATGACCAGGCGCTGGCCGCGGCGCGCGATGAAGCGGTAGCGGTCGACCGACCCTGAGGCGATCTGGCCGTTGACCGTGCAGGGCAGCGAGATGGCGACTTCGTCGTCATCGACATCGCTCTGGGCGCCGGGGCCGGCCATGCCCATCGCCATCTGCATCGTTTCCATGCCCATCATATCGCCTTTTTTCCCGTCTTTGGCCGGTTCGCGCTTGCGGCGGCGCAGGCTCTGGGCTTCCTTGCCGAGAATTTGCTTGTGGCTGGTCGGGAGGGGTTCGCCGGTGAATTCCGGCAGTTGTCCGACATGGAACGCCATCGGGTTTGAAAGGCCGCGATGGGTGAAGAGGCGGATTTCGCGCGGGCCGGGCGGCGCGTCCTTGGCGATGGTGATTTCGGCGAGAACCAGATTGGCGATCGAGTCACACTGCGGCTGCTGCACGTAGTCCTCGATCAGCCTCTCGATGCGGGTCTGCATGTTGGTGACAGACGCATCGCGCTCAGGGGGCGGCATCCGCCTCAGCTCGGTGAGCTGTTCGCGGATCACCTGCATCTCCTGCGGATTCATCTTCTTGTTGTACTCGACGATGCGTCCGGTCACGCCGGCGCCGGAGATGACGGCCCCTTCGACGCCTTCCAGCGCCTGGCCGCCCAGCGTGCAAACGAAGGTCGTCCCTTGGCGCCCCCCGGCAGGGTAGACGAACCCGATGTAGCACTGGGCGCGCGCGGACAAGAGTCCCGAGGCGGTCAGAAGCGCGGCGAGCAGCATCGCCGGTGCGCAAGACTTACATGATCTCATTCAGCAGGCCCTCGGCTTTGTATCCCTTTTCGGTGGGGGCGGGCAGGACATACGCCTCGGCGCCTTCGGGGTGCGGCAGGCGGGTCCGGGCGTCGATGCCGGCAAGATGGTAGATCGAGCCCAGCAGGTCGATCGGATAGACCGGGCGCTCCTTGACCTCCTCGCCTTTGGTGTCCGAGGCCCCGACAATCTGCCCGCCCTTGAAGCCGCCGCCGGCGACCAGCACCGAGAAGACATTGCCGTAGTGGTTGCGGCCGCCATTCCAGGGCGGCTGCCAGTCGACCTTGGGGGTGCGGCCGAACTCGCCGCAGCACCAGACGATGGTGCTGTCCAGCAGGCCGCGCTCCGAAAGGTCCTGGAGCAGGGTCGCGAGGCCTTGGTCAAGCTGCGGGCACTGGCGGTTCATGGTGGCGAAGTGGTTGGAGTGAGTGTCCCAGCCGCCGGGGTAGTTGATGGTGACGTAGGGCACGCCCGCCTCGACCAGGCGGCGCGCGGCGAGGCAATCCTGCCCGAAGGTGTGGCGCCCGTAGCGGTCACGCAATTTGGCGTCCTCCTTGGCGAGATCGAAGACCTCCTTGCCCTCGCCGAGGATGAGGTTGTAGGCTTTTTCCTCGGCTTCGCGCGCGGTGCGCAGTTCGGGGTGGGCGGGCTGGGAGTGGCCGAAGGTGTTCAGCGAGGAGAGCAGGCTGCGGCGCGCCTGCTGGCGTTGGTCGGTGATGCCGCGGGCGATGACGCCTTCGACTTCGAAACGGCCGGCGTTGGGGTCGCCGCCGGTGGCGAAAGGCTTGCAGCGCGAGCCCAGAAAACCGGCTTCGGAGAAGCGTCCTTGGGGCTGTGTCAGCACCACGTAGGGCGGGATCAGGCCTTTGTAGCCGGCGTTGTATCCCTTCAGGAGGGCGAAGATTGCGCCGATGCAGGGGTAGGCAAGCCGCTCGCCCGGCAGGTGTCCGGTCTGCATCAGGTAGGCTGCTGTCTCGTGTCCGTTGTTGCGGTGGGTCATGCTGCGGATGATCGAGTACTTGTCCGCCTGCTTGGCGAGCTGCGGAAAGAGCGAACCCATCTTGATGCCGCTGACCGAGGTGGCGATCTCGTCTTTGAACTGGCCGGTGTAGTCATAGCCGGCGTCCATCTTGGGGTCCCAAGTGTCGGTGTGCGACATGCCGCCCCAGAGGAAGACCTGGATCACGGATTTGGCTTTGGCCTTGAGCGGGACAGGCGGCGCGGCATGGGCGAGGCGGTCGCTGAGCAGCAGGCCGGTCGTGCCCAGAAAGCCGCGGCGCAGGGCCTGGCGCCGCGTGAGGCGCGCGCGGGGCGCGTGATCGTGGCGGGCGTCGGGTGTGCAGGTATTCATGGTTGGCTCCTCTCGCTCTCTGTCTATGACATCATGCTTCAGCGGAAAAAGGGGGTGCGGCGGCGCGGGGCCGCTCAATGCCGGAACAGGAACTCATCGCTGTTGATCAAGGCCCAGGCCAGGTCGATGCCGACCTCGTTTCTTTTCGCGACGCCCGACTTCATGTAGGATTCGACCGCCGCGATCTCGTCCGGAGTCGGGAACCGCGAGAGGATGGAGAGGTACAGCTCCTCGATGGTCTCTTTCGGCTTGCGCGCGGGGTCGAGCAGCCGCTTCATGTTGGGGCCGGTCTCGAATTTGCGCTGGATATGGCTCGAATTCAGCAGGTGCATGCGCTGCGAGGCGCTGGGCTTGTTGACGCGCTCGTTTTCAAGGCCGGTGGCGCGTGCCGGCCGGCCGAACAGCTCGAGGAAGGGGCTGGTGATGGAGCCGTCCGGCAGGGCGATCGCCGGCTTGTTGGCCGGGATGAACGTAAAGGGTTCGGGAATGGCGCTGGTGTAGAGGTCGGAGGTGCCGGTGATCGCGTTGATGGCGTCGATCAGCACCTCGGCGTCGAGCTGCCGCAACGGGTAGAAGGCGAAGAGCGGGGCGGCCAGTTTGATCTTTTCCGGGGCAACGAACGAGGAGAGCTGATAGGTGCGCGACGTCAGGATCAACCGGAAGAGGTGCTTGGTGTCGCAGCCGGAACGGGCGAACTCGCGCCGCAGGAAGAGCAGCAGCGCGGGGTTGCTGGCCGGGTTGTCGGAGCGGATGTCGTCTGGCTCATGGATGATGCCGCGGCCAAGCAGCCAGGACCAGATGCGGTTGACGATGTTCGCGGTGAACCACTGGTTTTTCGGCGTGATCAGCCAGTCGGCGAAAACCTCGCGCGGGTCGCGCCCCGGCGTCAGCGTGATACGCGTGCGGTCGGGCAGCTCTCCGACCTGCGTCGCTCCGGCGGCGGCCTTGTCAGGATCCCAGTAGACAATCTCTTCCTTCCACTCGCGGGTCGGCTTATAGTTGACCTGTGAAAAGAAGACCGACATCCCGGCCAGCGTGTTGGAGGGCCAGTTTTCGGCACGGCAACCCATGAAGGTGAGCGCCACGGCGGTGGCGATGCCTTCGGGCGAGCGGTCCTGGATGGCGCGGTAGAAATTGACGGGGCCGACGCGGAAATTGCTGCCGTTCGAGGTGAGCAGCTCGCGGGCAAACCTGTCGTAAGGCTTGTTGTCGCGGATCGAGGCGCGCAGCCAGCGGTGGTAGGCCTGCGCCGCATTGGGCCAGAGGTTCACCGGGAACTCGGCCTTGACGCGCAGCAGGTCACTCCACTTCATGGCCCAGTAGTCAGCGAACTCGTCGCGCTCCAGCAGGCGCTCCACCAGGGCGCGCCGCTTGTTGAGCGAGGTGTCAGAAAGAAAGGCGCGCGCCTCGTCGGCGGTCGGGAGCGTGCCGATGACATCCAGGTACGCGCGCCGCAGGAATACCGCATCCGTGCAGTACATCGGACGCACACCGGCCTTCGCGAACGACTTAAAGACGATCCCGTCGAGCGCGGTCTCGGGCGAGGCGCATTTGGCCTCTTCGTAAAGCGTTGCGCGGGGAGACTGCGCCGCAGCTCCCCCGATAACCATGCACCCCAGCAGCACTGGTAACCATCCCCGTTTCATTTCGAGCGTCCCCCGTACGCTGACCGTCGCAGACATGACGTGTTCCGTAAGTTCCAATATCATACAGATGCCCGGAGCGGAGTCAAAGCATTTCAGGGGTAAAAATTGCGCATTCTTACTTTTTGCACTGGAATCTCAGGATTTATTGTGGTAATTTACGGCGATTTCTTAAAAATGACCGAAGTACGAGGGTACGGATGATGAAACAGACAGATCACACTCAGAAAGTTTCTGCATATGCGCAGGCCGGAGTGGATATTGATTCAAAAATGTCTGGCATTGAGGTCATCAAGAAGATGGTGGGCGCCACCACCACCAAGGGGGTGGTGGGGGGGATCGGCAGCTTCGGCGGCCTCTTTCAGTCGCCGGGCAAGGAGCATCTGCTGGTCGCCAGCACCGACGGCGTCGGCACCAAGCTCAAGGTCGCCGCGCTGGCCAAGCGCCACGACACCGTCGGCCAGGATATCGTCAATCACTGCGTTAACGACATCCTTGTCCAGGGGGCCACGCCGCTGTTTTTCATGGATTACATCGGGGCCTCGCGCTTTGACGCCGCCATTTTCAAAGAGGTGATCGCCGGCCTGTGCAAAGCGTGCAAAGAGAACGGCTGTGCGCTGCTGGGCGGCGAGACCGCCGAGATGCCCGGGCTCTATCCGCAGAACGAGTATGACCTGGTCGGCACGATCGTGGGAACGGTGCCGCGCAAGCGGGTCATCACCGGCAAAGAGATCAAGCCCGGCGACGTCATCATCGGCCTGCCCTCCGGCGGGCTGCAGACCAACGGTTACTCGCTGGCGCGCAAAGTGATCCTCGACCAGTGCGGGCTGACGCCGCAAGACCTGGTCCCCGGCACCCGCTACACCGTGACCGAGGCGCTGCTGGCGGTGCACCGCAGTTTTCTGAAACCCGTCACCGCCCTGATGGCGAAAGTGCCGGTGCGCGGCATGGCGCACATCACCGGCGGCGGGTTTGTGGATAACATTCCGCGTGTGCTGCCCGAAACCTGCACGGCCGTCATCGACCGCTCGAGTTGGCGCGTGCCCACGCTCTTCACCTTTATCGAGCGCCAGGGCAAAGTCGACCACGACGAGATGTACCGGGTCTTTAACATGGGCATCGGCTACTGCATCATCGTGCGCCAGAAGGACGCCGCCGCCGCGATGACGCTGCTCGCCAAGCTGCGCCAAGCGCCGGTCCTGATCGGAACGATTGAGAAGGGGCCGCGGAAAGTGATCTACCGCGACCGCTGAACGTGCACCGAGACGGTGCCGGCAAAAAAACACGCCTGCGGCATAACGCCGCAGGCGTGACTTCTTTTCAACGGTCGCCGCTACTTCTTCGCCGCCGCCTTTTTGGCCGGAGCTTTCTTCGCCGCCGCCTTCTTCACGGGAGCTTTCTTTGCGGCCGGAGCCTTCTTCGCCGCAGGGGCTTTCTTCGCGGGAGCCTTCGCGACCGCTTTCTTCGCGGGAGCTTTTTTCGCAGGAGCCGCCTTCTTAGCAGGAGCTGCCTTCACTGCCGCTTTTTTCGCGGGAGCTTTTTTAGCAGGAGCTGCTTTCTTTGCTGTGGCCATTGCGCTATCCTTTCGTTAGGTTGAACCCGTTAACCACAACAGATCGTTGCACCACGAAACAATGCATCGATATGTTGTTTTGACCGTACTGTAACGCGTGCCGGAAAAAATGCAAGAACAGTTTTAAAAAAAATAAAAAAAACTTGACGCGCCGGAAGTGGTCTGAGACCGCCAGAGGCGTGAGGGGTATGAACGTTGCGTGGCGCATGGCGGGGCGCCATGCTCATCGCGCATCGGTCAGTCCATACCGAATGCGGGCAGAGTGAGCCTGCTCCGCTTGTGGAACGCGGTGCCGGCTGGTACACTACGAAACGACGTGAGGAACACGTTCTGGACATGAAGGGGAAGGATGGGCGTGAACGATTTCGAGGCAACAGAGTTGCGGTATGGCGGCTTCGGCCCGGTTTCATTCGTGATGCGCAAAGGAGAAATCCTTGGCGTGAAAGGTCCTTCAGGCTGCGGCAAAACGCGGCTGCTGCGCGCGCTGGCCGACATGGATCCTTGGGAAGGCGAGATGGTGTTGGAGGGCCGCGCGCCGGGAACGATGCCGGCCAGTCAATGGCGGCGGCGCGTGGCCTATCTGCCGGCCGAGAGCCAGTGGTGGTTCGACGGCGTAGGCGAACATTTCTGCGGTGCGCCTGACAGCGCAGCACTATGCGCACTGGGGCTCGAGCCCGAGGTGCTCGGCTGGCCGGTGGCGCGTTTGTCCAGCGGCGAGAAACAGCGGCTCGGCCTGCTGCGCACGCTGATAAACCGGCCGGCGGTGCTGCTGCTGGATGAACCGACGGCGCATCTCGACGCGGCGCGCGCGAAGGCGTTCGAAACGCTGGTCGCCGCGCGCTGCGCCGAAGGCATGATGGCGCTCTGGGTGGCGCATGACCCCGAACAGCTCGCGCGCGTGACGACGCGCGGTTACCGGATGGCGGCGGGCGGCGTGTGGAAGGAGGCGGAAGCATGGACGTGATCGCGCTGTCGTGGCGGGACATTCTGTTGGCCGCAGTGCCGCTGGCCGCGCTGGCGGCCGTGTTTGCCTGGCGGGGCTGCGGACTCAGCCGCACGCTGCTGATCGGTGCGGTCAGAACGTTCGTCCAGCTTGCCCTGGTGGGCGTGGTGTTGAAAGGGGTTTTTCAAAATGCACATCCGCTCTGGACGTTCTGTTTCTCCATGGTCATGCTCGGCGCTGGCACGTGGGAGGTTGCGCGTCGGCAGCACCGCCGGTTCAGCTCGGGGTGGACCGTCGGCCTGGCGGTGTTGGGGCTGTTTACGGCCGGCTTCACGGTGACCGTCTTCGCGGTGGCGGCGCTGGTCGGCGTGCGGCCCTGGTGGTCGCCTCAGTACGCGATCCCGCTGCTCGGCATGATCCTCGGCAATACCATGACCGGCATTGCGCTGGGGATGGACACGCTGACACAGAATGCGTGGAAACAGCGTGCGGTGATCGAGAATCGGCTGGCGCTGGGGCAGACCGCGGCCGATGCGGTGTCGGAGCTGCGGCGCGAGAGCGTGCGGACCGCCATGACGCCGATCATCAATTCGTTGGCGGTCTGCGGCGTGGTGAGTCTGCCGGGCATGATGACCGGCCAGATCCTGTCGGGCAGCGACCCGCTGGCCGCCGTGCGCTACCAGATGATGATCATGTATCTGATCGCAGCGGGCGCAGGGTTCGGCAGCCTGCTGACGGTCCAGCTCTGTGCGCGGCGGCTGTTTGACAGCCGCGAGCGGTTGCGGCTGGACCGGCTGAGCGCCTGAAACAAAAAGGGTGTGATTCCGTTGGTGAATCACACCCTAAGGAAGAGTGAGGAGTCGGGGCTTCTTGTTTCCGCTCGCCTCGGCGCGCCAGGTGAAGCGTTATTCCTTTTCTGCTGGGGCGTCGGGATCGGCCGCGAGCGCGTCATCCTCTTCGTCCCCTTCGCTCAACGGGCGGGACGGCTTGAAGTCCTGCTTGCCGAGGTTCCAGCTCAGCCAGTCGGAGAAGAGTGTGCTGGAGCGGCGGCGCGCGATGCCGGAGCGGACTTGCGCGCGCATCATTTCGGCGGCCAGCGCGTCACCCGGCTGGCGGTCCTGCACGTGGACCAGCAGCGATTGCGCGGCGGACGCCGGGATGGCTTCAGACAGCTCGCCCTTGTTCAGGGTCATCGCGCCGTATGCGATCGAGAAGCTGTTGGGGAAGCTCTGGTTCTGGATCTCGTTCACGGTATAGGTGATCGAGGTGGAGACATTGAGCGCCTTGGCCTTTGCGGCGTCGGCAAAACTCTTGCCCTGGTCCATCAGCGTGCGCAGCTCCGTGCGCAGCTCTTTGACGTAATCCTTAAAGGCTTCACTGCGCGCTTTGGCCAAGGCGCGCGGCCGCAGGTCGTTCAGCACGGCCTCATAGGTCGGGGTGTGGGCCGCCTCGAACACGGTGCGTTCGATGACGTATACGAAGGAGTCGCCCTTGACGATGCCGAAGCGCGAGTCTGAGCGGTCGGGATCCAGCTCGAATGCGGCGTCGGAAAACGCTTTGCTGTTCTCGGCCCAGTAGAGCGTGTCGTCGGCCGCGAAAAGCGGCGAGGTCTTCAGCGGGATGTTGGCCTGCTCGGCCATGATCTGCAGCGCATTGTCACCGGCGTTGGCGAGCTTGCCGTAAATCGTATAGGTGACGGCGGTGGAGGCGCAGTAGCGGGCCTCGTCAAGCTGGAGCTCCGCCAAGATTTTCTCGCGCACTTCCGTGAAGGGGATCGGCTCCGTGGCGTTGTTGGTGATGGTCCGCGTGTAGGTTTCGGCGTGGCTGTCGTAATACTCCAGCAGGTCCTCTTCAGGCACCGAGACATGCGCCACGTAATTGGAGACGGGGATCGCGACATAGCGCACGGCGACGCGGTCGGGCCGCGCGAACGAGGCCTTGTTCTCTTCATAGAACGTGCGCAGATCGTCGTCGCTGAGGCGCATCTCGGCCTCTGCGTAGCGGTTGCTGATGGTCGCGGCCTGCACGGTGAAGCGGTCGGTCATGGCGGCCAGCTCGTCTTCCAGTTCCATGGGCGAGACCCACGTGGCGGAGTCGACCAGCGAGGCGTTTTTCATCAGGGCAAGCTGGTGGGCGACCAGGCTCTCGTACATGGCCGGCGTCAGGCCCTGATCGGCGAGCACGCTGCGGTAGCGGTTGATGTCAAACCCGTTGGGGCCTTGGAAACCGGGGACTTCGCGCAAGGCATTGCGCACTTCTTCTTTGACCGAGCCCATCCCGTTCTTCTCGGCGGTCAGGCGCGCGGCGAGCTGTTCCCAGGCCCGGCGGTCCACGACATTCGCCGACGTCTCGTTATCCCGGTTACGGCCGAAGCCGCGTATCGCTTGGACCGTCTGCTCGAACTGGGTGTACGGGATTTTCTTTCCGTTGATGGAGCCGGCAGACTGCGCGTCCTGCGGCGATTGGAAACAGGAGTCGACCGCAACAAAGGCAATGGCGATGATGATCGCAAAAAAACCCCACAGGATACGGCTGCGGATGAGTCGGTTGAAATGATAGATAAACACGGCTAGTAGTCCGAAGGGATTAACACTCGCGCAAACACTCGTCTTGACAAGAAAAACCGGAGGCTGCGCAGGCCGCCGGTTTCCCAAAAAAACTCCGCAACACCGTTATTGGTCGTCGTTTGTCTCAGTCTTCTCGGTATCGTTCCCGACCTCGTTTTTAGGCGCATCAGCGGCGTCTTTTGAAAGCAGCACAGGCAGGTCTTCATCTTCTTTGGCCGTTGCGGCCGGATCGATCAACTCACCGGTGGCGACGCCCGCACGTCCTTCAGCATAGGCGAAACGGTGCTTGGCGATGCCGGTGGGGCTGACCACCAACACGGCGATGACCGGGCGGCCTCCCACCGGGGCATTCTCGCGCCAGATTTTGACGACAGCCTTGGGTGACATGCCGAAGTTGACCGGATCCTCTTCACCCTTGTTGAGGATGATCGCAAAGTCGCCGGACACGCTGGTCAGACGGCTGAACGCTCGGTCTTGCGAGGTCACGATGGTGACCGTATTGGCCGCGCGCAGCGCCGGAATGTGATAGTGCGCGCCTTCAATGCGCGCGGCCCCGGTGATGGTGGCGATCTGCAGCGTTTCGGTCGTCGCATCGGCTGAGAGCGAGTACTCGCCGCGCCCCTCGATGTTCTTGCACGCCGCGTTGGGCGTGCAGACGCCGAAGCTGCCCTCCGGCAGATTTTCGCGCAGGCTGGTCTTGATCGTTCCGGCTGCAAGACGCACCATGCGGCTGTCCGCGTTCGCTGCCGGCGCCGCAACGGTCACCTCGGTCTGCGCCAGAAGCTGCACGCTCTCTTGCGCCGAGAAGACCAGCATGGCCGAACTGTTGGGACCGGTGCGGAATTGGGAGCCGAGCGGATAAACCTTGTTCTCAACCGCTGGGACAAAGACCCCCGCATCAGGATTGTTCACTTCGCACACGCCGCGAATCTGCACCAAACGCACCAACGGCATGAAAATCTTGGCTGGCGCTCCCTGTTGCTCGGCCGCGGGAGCCTGCCCACCCGCCTCAGCCGGCTGAGCCTCATCCTGTGCGCGCACAACCGTCATGCAGACGGCCGCCACGGCACACACACTTGCCCGAAAGACTCCTGCTTGCTCCATCATGGGGACTGCTCCCTTTTCATTCGGTTTTTAAAAAAACCTCTCCTGCAATTAAAGAAGGTTGGTTCATGATAAACCAAGCCCCCCCCGATAGTCAACCGAAGCTTATTCGCATCCTGAATTATATCGGCCGGGCGGCGTGCAGATGAAAACAGCGAACCAGCAGCCTTTTCCGCGGACGGGGCCGTCCGTGCTCCCGATCTTGTGCATGTTCTTCATCCGAAACCCATGATCTTGGCGCACCCCTGTCCCCCATCGATTGCATTCGGCTCGCCGCTTTTCCTTGCCAAGCCGGTGGCGACCTGATTTAATCTCAAGACACATAAAGGAAATATGTTTTTTTAGGAGGGTTGCGTATGAGAATGACGGCGGTCTACTGGCTCTATGCCGGCGTGGCGCTGATGCTCATCGAAGTCATGACGCCGGGACTGGTGTCGCTTTTCTTCGGGCTGGCCGCGCTGACACTGGCGCTGATCGTCTGGCTGGCACCGGAACTCGCGCAGGGCTGGCAGTGGATTCTGTTTTCCGTCCTGTCGGTGCTGTATATCGTGCTGCTGCGCAAAAGTCTCAAATCGGTTTTCAGCGGGGCGCGCGAGATTTCCGACAATCCCGATGACGCCCTCACCGGCAAGCTGGCGGTCGTGACTCAGTCGATCGCCCCCAACCGGCCGGGCCGCGTGGAGCTGGGCGGCACGACGTGGAACGCCGAGGCCGAATGCGAGCTGGCGGCCGGCGCGTCGGTCCGGGTGACCGGCAAAAAAAATCTGACTGTCAGCGTTGAAGCAGTTTAATGTTCACGAGGATGTCAGACCCGTCTGGCGGATCAGATGCGTCTGACATTCTGAAAAAAAGAAGGAAAGAGTCATGCAACCCCAATTCATCGGTTATCTGATCGCGTTCGTTGTGGTCTATACCATCTGGAAGTGCGTGCGCATCGTGCCGCAGAAGCAGGCGTTTATCGTGGAGCGGCTGGGAAAATACCACTGCACGCTCGACGCGGGCCTCCACCTGCTGATGCCGGTCATCGACCGCGTCTCCTACAAGCATACGCTCAAGGAGCAGGCGATCGACGTGCCGCCGCAGCAGTGCATCACGCGCGACAACATCACGGTCGAGGTCGACGGCATCCTCTACCTTCAGGTGATGGACCCGGCCAAAGCCTCCTACGGCATCGGCAACTACCTCTTCGCCACCACGCAGCTCGCGCAGACCACCATGCGCTCCGAGATGGGCAAGCTGGAGCTGGACCGCAGTTTTGAGGAGCGCATGCACATCAATGGCGCGATCGTCGAGGCCGTGGACAAGGCGTCCGACCCCTGGGGCATCAAGGTCACGCGCTACGAGATCAAGAATATCACGCCCCCGCAGACCATCCGCGACGCGATGGAGAAGCAGATGCGCGCCGAGCGCGAAAAGCGCGCCCTGATCGCCGAATCCGAGGGCGACCGCCAGGCCAAGATCAATCGCGCCGAAGGCGAGAAGCAGCAGGCGATCGCGATCTCTGAGGGCGAGAAGATGAAGCGCATCAACGAGGCGGGCGGCCGTGCGCAGGAGATCCTGCTGGTGGCCGAGGCCCAAGCCAGCGGCATCCGCCAGGTCGCCTCGGCGATCAACGATCAGGGCGGCATGAACGCGGTGAATATGCAACTCGCGCAGCAGTATCTGAACGAATTCGGCAAGCTCGCCAAGACCAACAACACGATGATCATCCCCTCCGACCTGGCGAACGTGTCCGGCATCCTCAAAGCCGTCACGACCGTGCTCAAAGAGGTCAAATCGTAATCAGGCGAACGTGACTTCCTGGCCGTGAAACAGGGAGTTGCCGCCCGCGACGTACAGCAACGCCGTCGGGGAGAAGCGCTCCCGCACCGTGATGTGGAGATGGCCCGAAAGGATGCCCTTTAACAGGGGCTCGGTTTTGAGATACGCGATGAAGTCGCGCGTCGTCGGGGCAGACGTAGCCGTAGACGGCGTCGAGCGTCACGAAGTTGACGCCGTTCACCACCCGCGCGTGCAGGCGCAGATCGAAGGGGAACACCTTGCATGGTTTATTCCATCTCGAACACCTGGTCGCGCGGCTGATCGCCCCAGTATCCAAAGCCAAAGTTGAGAGTCGCAAGTCCCGCGCTCACGGTGATCTCGTACCACGCCCCGCCATTTTGTGACGGCGTATCGGTCACCAGGAAAAAGCGGCCCTGCGCATCCGTGACGACAGTCTGTCCGTCAAGGCTGGTGCCGACCACGGCGCCGGCCACCGGTAATGCGTGGCTGCTGTTGGCCCAGACGGTGCCTTGGATGGCGATGCGGGGTGACACTTCCTCGTTGGGATAACATTCACGCACGCGGTAGAAACGCGTTTGGAGATATTGCGCGTCCACGTCGTCGTATTGATAGGTCGCCCCGTTGTCCCAATACTGATCCAGCGGCGTCCAGCGTTGCAGGTTTTGCGAAACTTCCAGCGCGTAGGGCTGGTCCGTTTCGCCGCCGCTGGCGAAGATGCGGGCCGTGCCGCCGAAGAGCTGCAAATCAAGCACGGGCGCCGCCGGCTCGCCGGTGGTCTGCAGGGTGAAGCGGGTCTGGCTTTCAAAAGCCGCCACGGCGACGGCGTCAGGGTAGGACGCGACGTCAAGGTCGGTGATGCGCACGAAATACAAAGTCGCCTGATAACTGCGGCCTGGTTTGAGGGTGCCAGCGGGGATTTCATATTGCGTGCCGCTCACGAGATCCGTGCCTTCGACCCACACCACCTCGGTGCCGTGTTGATCGAGGATTTCCAGCTCGATCAGGCCGTCGCCGGGGGCGAGGGTTCCAAAGTCATTGTTCCAATCGGCCAGGGCGTCCCATGTGATGATCTGCGGCGCTGCGGGATCGACCGTCTGCAAGTCGGCTAGATTGGTGACGGTGGGGGCGTCCGGGTATTGATCGCTCGTTCCGAGGCTGAGCGTGACGGTTTGCGAACCGTCGTCCAGCCCATCCAGGGCGAATTGATAATCGCCGTTCGGATAGAAGCGGTCGAGGTCTGTCTTGGAGCCGTATTCGCCCGGAACTTCGTATTCGTCGCCATTCCAGGGATCAGCATAAAGCGGTCCGCTGCGACCGTTTGCCGCTGCGGTCAGAGTGGCGGATTTCAAGCGGTTGGGAGCATGGGCCTTTACATCCACAATGGCCTCGAACCTGCCATCCGACACGGGGGACGAGTTGGTCTGGATATGATAGTGCGTCTTGAACAAGCCGATGAACCCGACATCCGGCGGGGTTTCGGGCATGTCCGTGCCGGTGCGGAACGAGCCGGTAGGAGTGCCGCTGAGGGCGAAGCCTGCGGCGTCCCGGAATCCGGCGAGGTTGAGCGTCCAGCCGATTTGGCTGTCCGGCGGCAAAACATCGGAGAACTTGCATAGCAGCGCCGTGTCTCCTTGCGTCCATTGATAACTGAAGGTTCCCGTGCTTAACGGGCCGCCGTCCTTGGTCCAGGCAATCGAGATGTGTGCGGGCGACATGGGATGGGAAAAGTGAAAAGCCACAGCGGAATCGCATGCCACCTCGTGTGCTCCGTCCTGCGGATTGGGTAGCAGCAAGGTGGAGCCGAGCGCCGTGTCGGACAGCGCGGCGGTGCGGATGCGGAAACCGGTGAGCTTGTAATAACCGGCAGTCGCCAACGCAGGCGAGGTTTCGATATCCACCGTCTTGACAAACAGCACCTCGCCCTGATAGTCGGTGCCGGCCACCAGCGTCCCGGCAGGGATCTCCGCCTGTGTCGCGGTGCCGTCCAATGCGCCGGGAGATCCGGGCGCGCCGCTTTGCCAAACGACCATACCGTCGTTCTCGCCGCCGAGCTGGATGACTTGGCAACGGATGAAGTCCTGCGCGGTTCCGCCCATGTCGGACCACTGCACGGTGACGGGAGAAGATGCGGCGGCGGCTTGCAGGGCGTTGAAATTGGTAATGTGCGGCACGGGTGGATACGTGTCGCCGGTCAATGATAAAACCGTGGCATATGCGCCTTCGTTCAACATCACGGCGTAGTCGCCATCCGGGCGCGCGGTGTTGAGATCCAGCGGCGCGTGATATCCGCTTTCGGCGCTGATCTCGGCGGATTCAGGTTCCTCCACATCCCGCAGCAGGTTCATCACCTCACCGCCGGGCACGGTGACGCTGCCGGAAAACAGAGAGTCCGGCGCAGTGCCGAACGCCAACGCCTGGAACACGTATGGCGGCTCTTCCTGCTCCCCCTCGTTCTGAACTTCCCCGGTTTCGTTCCAAATCCGCCACTCGCCCAGAGCGACGATCTGATCGCTGGTCTGGGCGAACTCCTGACCTTTCATGACCGCCACAAAGCCGACGTCGGCAGCCAGCGAGGGAAGCAGAAACAGCGGCCAAAGAGCGACAAACAACGTGTGAGCGAGGCGTGAAACAGCCATTTTATGGTCCGTATACATCCGACCCTCCGGATCCTACCGTGCCAGGTAACCGCACGGTAGCGTGCGTTCCCCGGACTTGGCCCCGCTCTTCCAGGCGGTGGCGAAGCCCGCGTGCCAGCCGGACCAGGCCGACCAGGTGCCGCCGAGGCTCTCGCGGATGCGGACGAAGTGCAGGACGTTGTCGTCCAGGCCGTCCTTGCCCGCGCGCGGCCCCGCGAAGACACCGTTCTTTGTATCGACGGTCAGCCGGTCCTTGCCCCTCACCCCGCCTCTCCACACGACCACGCAGTCGATCTCGATCGGATGAAAGGTGCCGGGGACGCCGTCATACATTTTGTCAGGCCTCAGCGGCTTCTGCGCACCCTCCGCAACTTCCACCTCGAAGGCCTCCGCCTTCGGATGGCCGGCGGCCAGGCGCAGCTCCGGGTTCGGACCGCTGCGGGCCGGGCCGATGGGGCCGCTCTGGGACAGGGCCAGGGCATCGTAGTAACGGTGCTGATCCTTCGGGCTGCCGCCGTTCCAGTAGGCGTCCCACATCATCTCGGTGAGCCCGATCTTCTTCCATCCGGCGCTCAGATCATCGTTGGGGATGTCGGCGATCAGTTTGCCATCCGCCCAGGCCTGAACGTGGTCGCTGCGCGGCTTGTCGCCCAGAGTCACCGCCAGCTCCATGTGCACCCAGCGTCCGATGTTCTCCGGGTTGCTGCACGAGAACCGGGTCACCGACTTGGGTATCCATTCGCGGTGTGTGCCCGGCGCGGCGGTGTGGCGCTCGATGGCGATGAAGGCCTCGGGGCTTTCATTATCGATCCAGTAGTGGACCGTGTAGATGCGCGTGTGGCCGGCACCCTGGCAGCGGAGTCGCGCGGTTTTGGGCGGGAAGTGAACCTTGCCGTCGACGACCGCATCGAAGCCATCCTCAAATTTGTGGTACCAGCGGGCATAGATTCGCGTCACCTGGGTCTTGTCCTCGATCCGGGAGGCGAAGAGCGGGCTGTCGCCGAAGAACCGCGAGACCCAGCCGGCGCTGCCCTTGTCCGGCGCGTCATAGGTCTGGCGGTTGATGTAGGACTGGTCGAGCCCCTTCTTCCCGTCGAAGGCGTCCGCCTCGGAAATGCTGAACTTGCCGGGCCCCTCGGCGACATCGAAGAAACGGTCCTTGAGCGCCACCAGCGCCTCGAAGTCCTCGCTGAAAAAGCTGCCCTCGACGGCCGGATCCTGCTTCAATGGGACGACACGCTCGATGCGCGGCACCGGAGCCGGCATCGATGCGGACGGGGTATCCGCTGCGGCGGTGCCCCCGCATAGACAGACGAGAAGCATGCTTGGGCGGGTGATACGGCCAAGGAATCGTTTGTGCATAGGATGGATCCTTATTTGAATTCGATTACGTTAAGCAACGCGACTTCCTTGAAGTCCTCCTAGGCGATGACCACCGCCCAAGGGTTTCCGTGTGAAGTAACTGTAATACGCTCGCGACGCGATATCGCCGCCTGGATATCCCCCATCCGATTTCTGAAATCAACCAATTACGCTTCCATAGTCAACCCCCAATATACTTACTTAAGATATACATATTATAACATGAGACGGTTCGCGGCACAAGGGATCAAAACGAAGAACACGGGCAATTCGGCAATTCTGCAACGTCTTTTACGTCTTGGCCAAACGGGTGTTCGACGCGGGTCCTTGGGACGAACTGGAGGAGAGCCAGATGATCGCCGTCGAGCACAACGCCGAATACACGGACTTCATCAGCGTGACGGGGGCCTTGGGCACGCACTTCGCCGCCGCAGTCATGCGCGCAAATGGCCGAGTGAAAGGACATGGATGCCGTCCGGGCGCGTGTAGCTGGCCTGTCCGCCGGTGATGACGCAGAAAGAGGCGAGGCGCGAGAGCTTCGGCTCCGTCAGGCGGGTGCGCAGCTTGCCGAAGTTCGCCACGGCTCCCTCGATCGCACGCTCGCCGCCGAGTTTCACCTCGACCCCGATCCAATCGCCGCACCGGCGCTCGACGATGGCATCGATTTCAAGACCGGTTGAATCGCGGTAATGAAAAACTTTTGCATCCGAAACATCGGCGTAAACCCGCAGATCCCTGACCGCAAGCGATTCGAACAGCAGCCCCATCGCGTTTAAATCGTTCAGCAAGCCGCCGGGAGTCACGCCCAGCGCGGCGGTCGCGAGGGAAGGATCGATAAAATGCCATTTCGGCTTGACCCGCGTCTGGATGCTTGATCGGATGTGCGGCTTCCAGGCGGGCAGTTCCTCCAACACGAAGATCCTCGCCAGTTGATCCAGGTATTTCCTGACGGTCGGTACCGAGAGGTTGCCAGAGGGAATCTCGGCCTCCTCCGCCAATTTCTGGAGCGACGCTTCCGTGGCGGTGTTTCTGGCCAGCGCTTTGAACAGCGCAGCCATCCTAAGAGGATCGGGACGACCGTCAACCGTCCGGAGGTCGACATCCGCAAGGTTATCCACATAGTCAGTCAGCGCATCCATCGCGGCACTGGCATCCAACCTGTGCAACGCTGGCCAGCCGCCTTTGACGATGAACTCCGCAAACTCCGGAACGGTCGGTCCATTCATACCGCCCAGAGCCGTTCCTTTTTTGAACAAGTCTGCGAAATGAACCTGCCCCGTGCTCTTCCCCTGTTCGGACAACGTCATCGGACGTAAGGTCAGCCTCGCCATGCGCCCAGCGCCGGTATGCCGTGTCCTGTCCTCGGCGGGCGCGGCGGAGCCCGTCAATATGAACTGGCCGGGTAGTCCGCGCGCGTCAATCTCCGCCCGGATGGAATTCCAGATGGACGGCGCGAGTTGCCATTCGTCGATCAATCTCGGGACCGCACCCGTCAAAAGAGCCTCGGGGGTCAGCTCTGCGGCGCGGATCCATTCTGCGCGCTGGTCAAGACGAACGGAACTGGCGGCATGGTGCAACGCCGTGGTTGTTTTTCCGACAGCCCTTGGGCCACGGAGCACAAGCGCTCCCGAGGATTTCAGCTTCCGTTCAACCAAGTCGTCAATCAATCGTGGTTCATAGGCGTTCATGTCAACAGAGTATCATCGTAATTTCGATTTTGCAACGCCAACACTTTCGATTTTGCAACAATTTTAATTTCGATTCTGCAATATCCGGAACCTTTTGCATGCAAGCAACGATGTACAAAGGACCAGGTTGGAATGGCGCTAAGATAAGCCGCGGCTCGGCGCAGCCTCGCCCTCCACACTGCGCTTCGCCCGGGAAATGGAGGGCGAAGCTGTGCGTCGCGTGGCGTGACTGGCCCCACACGGTGACGGACCCCGAGGCCGAGGCGGTGGTGCCATGACCGCCGTGCTTCAAGTACGGCGGGACGTCCCGGACCGCCGAAACCAGCGTGCTTGCCCGGCGGGACGAACGTCGTCCGTTTCCGGATCGCGGTTACGGAGGTCGTGGACACGAGCACGGTGCCCATACGCTTTTACCGGGCGGTGAGCCCCTGACAGAAGAAGGGGAAAGAACGCTCAACGTTTAACGCCCAACTCTCAACGCTCAAGTGGGGAAACGGGAAAAAACGCTCAACGTTCAACTCTCAACGTTCAAGTGGGGAACGTTCAATTTTCAACGCTTCAAGTGGGAAGAACTGCGAACGACTGCCAAGCCCTACGTTTTTTTTACTTTTTTACTTGAACGTTGAGCGTTGAACGTTGAACGTTCTTTACATCATCACATAGAACAGCACGGCGAAGAAGTGGCAGAGCGTGCC